>NZ_JAPEHX010000007.1:0-61067 GCF_028823655.1 Exiguobacterium sp. B2(2022)
GTGTCTCAGTCCCAGTGTGGCCGATCACCCTCTCAGGTCGGCTATGCATCGTCGCCTTGGTGGGCCGTTACCCCACCAACTAGCTAATGCACCGCAAAGCCATCCATGGGCGACGCCGGAGCGCCTTTCATCAGCGGACCATGCGGTCCGATGACACATCCGGTATTAGCCCCGATTTCTCGTGGTTATCCCAGACCTATGGGCAGGTTCTTTACGTGTTACTCACCCGTCCGCCGCTCATTCCGCCGTCGTCCCCCCGAAGGGTTCAGACGGTTTCCTGCGCTCGACTTGCATGTATTAGGCACGCCGCCAGCGTTCGTCCTGAGCCAGGATCAAACTCTCCAAAGAATTTGATATAGCTCTTAAATTGACGAAGCTTGCGCTTCATTCAAAAATTGTAAAACTTATTTTTGCCTCATCGTTCAGTTTTCAAAGTTCGTCTGTCGCTCTTGGCGACTTCATTAATCTATCACGTTTCAATTGTTTTCGTCAACAACTTTTTTCACAAATTGTTTTTCTGAAATAATCTTTTGCCGTGACAACGTTTATAACTATAATCTCTATTTACCACTTCGTCAATACAAAAAACAATAAAATTTAAAAAAAGATTTACTCTTCGCTGATAAGACGAAAAGTAAACCTTGATCACCTGTTTCATTTAAGACGAACGTAACCCGTCTTTTCGACCAACGCCTGACCATCATCGCTACCTAACCATGCTAGAAAAGCATCATATTGTTCTGCTTTTTCTTCCGTAGTAACTGCGTAGAATTCAGAGGTCAGCGGATAAGATCCGTCTTGAATCGTTTTAACGGTTGGTTCGATTCCTTCTATACGAAGTAACTTGATTTTATGATCATTCACCATTTCTGTCGCATAGTATCGGAATGAGAATCCGATCGCATTTTTATGATTTCGATACGATGAGGCTTGCTGAATGATTCCACCCATCCCTTGAGGTACATCTTCAACCGGTGCCTCCATCAACTTTCGTTCACCCATCATCTTTTGCAATGCTGTTTGACTACCGCTATCCTCTGGTCGTTGAAAAGCACGAATGGTTTCTGAGTTGCCACCGACCTCTTTCCAATTTCGGATGTCCCCTGCATAAATTCCACGGACTTGTTCCATCGTCAATGACTCGACCGGATTATCTTCATGAACGAAGAAAACAAATGCTTCTCTACCAACAGGTGTCATATGTAGAGATACGTCTTTTTGCTTCGCAACTTGCAACTGACGATCCGACGGACCCGCGACAAAAATCAAGTCCGTTTGATCGTTCATCAATCGACTGTATGCTTCTGGCGTTGTTGTCGAGACGACTTTACTCACTTGATCATTATACGGGTCATACGTTCCGGAGTTTGGATACACCGCTTCGACGAATGAAGCATACATCGGGTAAAGGGCTGTCGCACCATCCAACCGTGGCACGCCGTTTACGAATGAAACGGATGTTGGATGATTCAATTTCGCCAATCGATCTGAGTTCGTAAATGGCTGATAATCGATTAACTCTACACCACGCTCTTCAATTTTCAAATGGTCTTGATACATGTAGTACCCTTTAACAGAAGCGAATACCATCACACCTGACAAAGCTCCCCAGCCGAGGACCCGTTTCACTTTCCGATTTGAGAGAGGCGAAAAATCGTAAAGACCCATACATACAATCAACAGAGCCGCTATATACCAAATCGTCCAAAGAATAGGGCGTCCTTGTGTAATCGGGTCCCCCATCGTAAAGAGAGCGACGACGACGGAAATCATAAACGTGACAAATAGAATGAAAATCGTTCCGATGCTAAACTTCAAAAATTTCATGCGACGTATCGTCTCCTCATCATGCTTACATACGGGGAATTAGGCAATCTCATAAAGTACTGCTTCTACTCCAACTCCTTTTGTAGGTCTCGTGACCGTACGAACATATCCTTTTCTCACTAAAAATCCGATGATACTTCCGAGGTCGACACGAAGCTCATTTAAGTTTGGATGATCCATCAATTCGGAGAACGTCCAAGCCCCCTCTTTTTCTTGCATCGTCTGAAGTAATAATAGTGTGCCGGGCAACACTTTTGATTGAATCAAATGTTCCATTCCAATCACGACAAGATGGATTCGTTGTTCAAGCGTTTCTTGTCCCCCGACAAGTTCTTCGTGCAGCTTATAAATTTCTAGATCGATTGCTCGGACTTGTTCCCATAAAACAATTTCAGGATGAATTCCAGCCTCTAAAATCGAAAGTCGCGCCAAGTGTGTGAGCGCATGGTGAATCTGGGTAAAGGCATCTTGGAATTCGCCTTCTAAAAATAAATAGCGACCATCTTCAAAACGACGCAATAGTTTCGCAAACGAAAGCGATAGTTGAAGACGTTGTTCCCTATTCGTCAAATTACGGTTCCGTTGTCTCAACTCTAAGATGTATTCATTCCGTTCAAATAGAACAATTCCGTCTTCAATCCAATGAATCGCGCGTCGGTTTTCATTTAAGACGATCCATCTGTCCATCATCGAGTCACTCACGACGTGCAAGACGATTCTTTCTTGACCGACCTGATAATGTTTCACCGTCCAAAATGCATCCGGTCTCGCTTCAATGACAATGAGCAGACGGTCCGATTGATCCGTCAACGGATCACGTGCTCGTTTTTTCTTCACTTCAATAATTCCAAGTGTTGTTTTTAATGCAGCATATTCTGAATAAATAGTGCGAGTCGCATATTCCATCGTCATCTGGACCCCTTCTCTCCCAATCGTAAGTTGACTATATATGACGATTGTCATTTTCGATACGAACAAGATTCGCCCTCTTTTCAAAAAACTCCTGCCGAAAAAGTGCAGGAACTTCTCACCCGTTTGAAGATGAGCTATGATAGAGACAGACTATTGGAGGGATTCACTTATGAAAAAACGGGGGAACAAAATCAACCGTGCACGTAATATAGCATTACTCCTGATTTTCGGCGGAATCGGCGTCATGTATCTCGGACTTCTCGCTAAATCCATCACTTGGCTCATGATTATTTTTATGCTGCTTGGATTTATCATGGTGCTCGCAAGCTCTGCCCTTTACTTCATCGTCGGGATGGCCTCGACAAAAGCAATCATCGTCACGTGTCCGAATTGCGAAAAAGAGACGAAAATGCTTGGGCGCGTCGACTTATGTATGCATTGTGACGAACCGCTCACAATTGACCGCTCACTTGAAGGTAAAGAGTTTGATGAAAAATATAACAAGCGTCAGTCAGAACAAATTGACTGACAACAAAAAACCACATCCGAATGCTCGGATGTGGTTTTTAATGTGTTTGTGATTGCTCAGATTGGCAAGACGGACACGTTCCGTACACTTCAAGACGGTGACGATCAACTTTGAACCCAGTCAATTGAGATGCAACCGATTCGATTTCATCTAATACCGGATAGTTAAAGTCGACAACTTTCCCACACGTGTCACAGATGATGTGATAGTGTTTCGACGTCACAAAATCAAAGCGACTAGAGGCGTCCCCGTAGTTCATCTCTTGAACGAGACCTACTTCTTTAAAGACGCGCAAGTTATTATATACAGTGGCCACACTCATGTTTGGAAACCGTGCGGCAAGTGCCTTATAAATGTCATCCGCTGTCGGGTGACTGTGCTCCGTGACGAGGTACTCCAAAATGGCCTGGCGCTGAGGCGTCATTCTGACTCCATGTTCCCGGAGCGACTGAACAGCATGGTCAAGCATTTCGCTTCCCACGTCAATCCCTCATTTCTTCTATAAAATTCATGCGAAATAGTTTTAAACATTAACTTATTTCTTACATAGTAATCTTTATAAATAGTGTACTGATTTCTCAACTACTCGTCAAACACTGAGCTTATGCGGTTGACGGCTATGATACAATAAGTGCGAATTTGAATAAGGAGGAAATACATATGACTACTTCATCAAATCGTCAGTCATCCGATGCATTATACCAAGATGCACTCACTCACATCGTCGGAGGTGTCAACAGTCCATCCCGCTCATTTAAAGCGGTCGGTGGCGGCGCCCCTGTTTATATGGAACGCGGCGAAGGTGCCTATTTTTATGATGTAGACGGCAACCGTTACATCGATTATTTGGCGGCATACGGTCCAATCATTACGGGCCATGCCCACCCACACATTCATGAAGCGCTTATGAACGCTTCTTCAAAAGGTTTATTATACGGAACACCTCACCGTCTTGAAGTCGAGTTTGCCAAGAAACTAAAACAAGCCATTCCTTCTATGGATAAGGTACGATTCACCAACTCTGGAACAGAAGCCGTGATGACGACAGTTCGAGTCGCCCGTGCTTATACCGGTCGTGAACTCGTTGTGAAATTCAGCGGTTGCTACCACGGACATTCGGATCTCATGCTGATTGCAGCAGGTAGTGGTCCGGCAACACTCGGTTCTCCAGACTCAGCAGGTGTGACAAAAGCCACAGCTAAAGAAGTCATCACCGTCCCATTCAACGACATCGAAGCGTATCGCGAGATGATGAAGGAATGGGGAGACCAGGTCGCATGTGTTCTCGTCGAGCCGATTGTCGGGAACTTCGGAATCGTAGAACCGAAGCCAGGTTTCCTCCAGGCTGTTAATGACATCACGCACGAACATGGCGCTCTCGTCATCTATGATGAAGTCATCACAGCATTCCGCTTCACATATGGAAGTGCCCAACAAGTATACGGAATCGAACCGGATATGACGGCACTTGGGAAGATTATTGGTGGTGGTCTACCAATTGGCGCTTATGGCGGAAAAGCCGAAATCATGGAGACGGTCGCACCACTCGGACCTGCGTATCAAGCCGGCACAATGGCAGGAAACCCGGCCTCGATGGCGACAGGAATCGCGTGTCTCGAAGTACTTGAACAACCTGGCGTTTATGAAAAGTTAGACAAGCTCGGTGCACGACTTGAGGCAGGGATCCGTGAAGCGGCAGAGAAACATGACGTGACCATCACGCTCAACCGTTTAAAGGGAGCGCTCACGGTATACTTCACGGATGAAATCGTCACTGATTATGAGGGTGCTGAAAAATCGGACGGTGAGAAGTTCGGACGCTTCTTCAAGTTGATGCTTGAAAACGGCGTGAACTTGGCCCCATCGAAATATGAGGCATGGTTCCTCACAACAGAACATACGGAACAAGATATCGACGAGACAATCGAAGCGGTCAACCGCTCGTTTGCACAGTTGTGAGAAAGAGATGCGTGAGCATCTCTTTTTTATTGCCTAAAAGGGGACATCTTCACTAAAAATGTCTCTTTTTTTCATGTATCGTACCCCATTACAGTAGAACCAAGGAGGTGCTCAGAATATGAAATTTAAGGATTTTCCATTAAACGTCCGCTTGCGACTCGTTTGCGGATTTTGCATTCGGATTGTTGGCTCTGCCATTTTCCCATTCATGGCGCTCGACTCGTTTGCGGATTTTGCATTCGGATTGTTGGCTCTGCCATTTTCCCATTCATGGCGCTCTACTTTTCAGAAGAACTTGGCAAAGTGCCCGCTGGAATTATCATGACGTCATTCGTGATCGTCGGCTACTTGACCGGCCTATTCGGTGGGTACTTCTCCGATCGTTTCAATCGGAAGGTTATCTTACAAATTGGTCAGGTGATTCAAATCATCTGTTTTCTTGGTATGACCGTCGCCATTCACCCATCGAATAACTGGGCACTTGTCGTCGCCATCCTTTACTTCGGGCATGCCGTGTCGAACGGGTTGAACTATCCGGCACTCGAGGCGATCGTCATCGATTCAATGGAAGAGTCGAATCGAAAAGCCATCTATGTATATGACTATTGGCTCGTCAATTTGGCTATCGCAGGAGGAGTCATGCTTGGAGGTGCCTTTTATCGAGACCATCGCTTCGCTCTCTTCATCGGCATGACAATCGTTCTTACAATCACGACGATTGTGCTTCAACGTTATTTGGTCGACACATATACCGGGAACCGTTCGACTCCGTCAAATCCGATTCACGGGGTCATCGAAAACTATAAAATCGCGTTGCGCGATCGTCGTTGGATCACCTTCGTCCTCGGAAGTATGCTCGTCTTTTCGACCGAGTTTCATATGGCGAATTACATCGGTGTTCATTTAGCAGAGTCCTTCGAAAGTCGACAAATTCTCGGAATACCGTTTGACGGGGTACGCATGATGGCTTTTATGCAACTTGAAAACACGTTGCTCGTCGTCGCCATCACGTTCGCCGTCACCGCATTCGTCAAGCGGTTTAAAGAGAAAGCCGTCTTCTTCGTCGGATTATCGTTGTACGTGACGGCCTATGCCGCCATCACATCGATGAATTCCTTCATCGTTCTCGCTGCACTCGCCATCATCTTTACGATTGGTGAACTTCTCTACTCTCCGATTCGACAAGTGAAACAAGTCGATTTACTCGACCCCGAGCGACGCGCTTCTTATCTTGCATTCGGCGGCCTGACGTTCCATGGCGCCAAACTCGTCGCGGCAGCCGGTATCGTCGTCGGTGCGTTCATCGGTCCTATCTTCATGAGCGGGTATATCTTTATCTTTGGTGCCCTCGGTGCTTACTTGTATTATGTATCGCTATATAAGATGCAACCCGCTCGCCAACTCGCGGCTTGACGTTTAACATGAAGACAAAACGGTAAAACAGTACGATGAAGGAGGCGAAGCACTTGCCTGCGATTGTGTTATTCGATGGAGACTGCAACTTTTGCGATGCCAGTGTCCAGTTCATTATTCGTCACGACCGACATGCCTCGATTCACTTTGCATCGCTCCAAAGCGAGGTCGGTCATTCGTATCGAGCACGACACCGAATCCCAGAATCAGTCGACAGTATCGTCTACATTGAAGAAGGTGTTCCTTACTTGAAATCAGACGCAGCGATTCGGATTGCCGAGCACCTTGATGGCCGTTGGCGCCTGCTCCGATTCATCCGATTCGTACCTAAATGGATTCGTGATCGCGGATATGATCTCTTCGCCAAACATCGGACACGTCTATTCGGGAAGAAGGAAGTGTGCACGCTCCCTTCCCCCGATGTGCGTAAACGATTTTTAGACCACTAAAAAAGTCGAGCCCTATACGGACTCGACTTTTTCGTTATTCAACTACGGCTAAATCTTGAATCATATACAAATCATAATAGGCACCACGACGACGCATCAGTTCTTCGTGCGTCCCCGTCTCCATGATTTGTCCGTTCTCGACGACGACGATTTGATCGGCGTCGGTGATCGTCGACAAGCGATGGGCAACGATTAACGTCGTCCGCCCTTTCGTCAGACGAGCAAGCGAGTCTTGAATCATCGCTTCACTTTCTAAGTCGAGCGCACTTGTCGCCTCATCTAGAATCAAAATCGGAGGGTTCTTCAAGAACACACGCGCGATTGCAAGTCGTTGCTTTTGTCCCCCGGAGAGCTTGACACCTTTCTCCCCGACCGGTGTCGCATATCCGTCTTGCAGTTTCGAGATAAACTCATGGGCGTTAGCCGCCTTCGCCGCTTCGATGACTTCTTCATCCGTCGCATCCGGATTCCCCATGCGGATGTTCATCGCGACCGATTCACTGAAGAGGACGGAGTCCTGCATAACCATTCCAATCTGGTCACGGAGCGCACGCAATTTGAAATCACGTACATCGACCCCGTCGATTTTGATACTTCCATCCGTCACGTCATAGAAGCGTGGAATCAGACTGACCAGTGTGGACTTTCCGCCACCGGACATCCCGACGAATGCTACGCGTTCCCCGGAGCGAATTTGAAGGTTCACATCGTTCAATGCTCGTGTTCCGTCTTGCTCATATGAAAAGCTCACATGCTCAAGATCGATTTTACCCGCTGTCGACAGTGGGACGAATCCGTTCGGTTTCTCCTCGATATCATATGTCTCATCCAAGAATTCAAAGACACGGTCCATCGAAGCGACCGACTGCGTGAGTGTCGTCGCCGAGTTGACGAGACGCCCGAGCGGCGCATACAGACGGTCAATATAAGCAATGAATGCAACGAGCGTACCGAGCGTTACCTGTTCTTGAATAACGAGCCAAGACGCCGTTGTGAAGATGAGGATTGGCGCGATGTCAGTGATGGTGGACACGACGACATACGTTTTGGCGTTCCAACTCGTATGTTTAAGCGCCGCATTCAAGAACCCACCGTTTTGTTGCTCGAACGCCTTATTTTCATATGGCTCTAGCGCAAAGCTTCGAATGACCGCCATCCCGTTCACACGTTCTGTCAAATGTCCCTGAAGATCAGCGAGCGCCGCGGAGCGTTCGCGCGTCAAGCGACGCAACCGTCCATAGAAATAACGGACCGCAAATGCATAGAACGGAAGTGGTAAGATGGCAATCAGTGTGAGTTGTGGATCAATCGTATACATGATTCCAATAGCGATGAAAATCGTAATCATATCGAGCCAAATATTCATCAAGCCGGTGATGACGAAGTCTTTCGTCTGTTCGACGTCGTTGATGATCCGCGAAATGATTTGCCCCGTCTTATTGTTTGAATAAAAGCGAAGCGACAACTTCTGGACGTGATCGAACAGTCTGTTCCGTACATCGAACAAGACACGGGTCGCGGCCCACTGCGCCAAATATTGACGCAAGTATTCAATCGGCGGCTTGAGAACGAGAAAGACGAAGAAGACGATACTGAATAACCAGACAAGCGTCGTATAGTCCTGTCTCGGCGCATCATCACCTAAATAATTATCAATGACATATTTATAAAGTAACGGTAATCCGAGCGGAATCGAAAACTTTAAAATCCCGACGAAAATCGTTAGGGCAATTTGTTTTTTATAAGGCTTAACGAATTGCAGATAACGTTTAATACTACCCATAGTTCCTCCTTCATTAAGAAAAAAAGCGGAGATGAGGAATCATCTCCGGTAACGTGCTTCGTATTCGCGATACCATTCATCGACGAATGTTGGGTTGAACGGCCCTTTCCGTCCTCGAATCCAGTTGATCAGTTCTTGCACGTTCTGCTTCAAGATTCGATCAATCGCTTTCGGATAATTCATCTCGCGACGATGCCGCTCATATTCATCTTCATCTAAAATCGTATACGACATATCCGGGAACACCTTGATGTCCAAATCGTAATCGATGTATTTGATGGCACGTTCATCCCCATCAAATGTAGTCGGCGAACCTAGATTACAGTAGTAGTAAATCCCGTCTTCGCGAATCATACAGATGACATTGAACCAATACTCAGATGAAAAGTAGCAAATTGCCGGCTCACGCGTTCTCCATTGCCGACCGTCTGACTCACTGACCATGATGCGGTCATTGAATCCGATCATATCCGTTTTTGACGACTGAAGGACGAGCGTTTCTTCCCAAACGCGATGCAAAGTTCCGTTGTGCTTGTAGCTCTGTATCTCGATTTTGCTACCTGCTTTGGGAAATAAGCTCATAAGCTCCTCCTTTCCGCTGTGATGCTATACAATTCTCATATTTAATTATAACGACTTTCAGAACCAATGAAAAAGGAAATCTCTTATTTTCATGAATTTAGTGTTTTTTGGAAGGTCCGTGCCCGTTCCTGAAACATCGGACGAAGCACGAAATATTCGACGAGTATGTTCGGGACATAGCTATCGAACGTCACTTCGTCAATCATGACCGCCTTTCCGTCACGCGACTCGACTCGGTGCACGTGCGTGAACCGTTTGAACGGAAACGGCAGTGTCTTCCCTTGATCACAGAACGCCCTGTTTCCTGAAATCGTGATGGCACTATTCCAGGGCAATTCTATTGGACCGACCCCTATTAACAACTTCACTTCATTGCCTTCGACCGAGGCACCATCTCCCATTAGACGTACTTTAGGAAACTTTGTCAGCTTCGTCAAAAGCGAAGCATCCTGTAATAGATCCCATAGCGTATCAACCGCCGTATCGTATGTCGACTCTACATCAAATCGTCTCACTTTCACCACCTGCCAATCGTTCTAGTTTTTGTTGAGCCACAGAAACCGTCTTCACCTCGCGCTCTGAGGCGTCTAACCAAACGACATCATCGGTCGGGAGCGTATCGACTCGATATAAATCGATATACCAAACGATATGGGAGAAGACGTGTTTCACTTGCCCGAGATAAGTTCCGTTTACCTGTTCCCCCGTTCCTCGTTCGGTAAGCGGATATTGCCACATCCCAGCGAGCAGTCCTTTTTCTGGTCGTTGTTCATAGGCGACTTTCCCATCTTTTTCGATACATAGCGCGTCATACATTTCGACACGTGCCGCTCCTTTTTTCGTTTTCACCGGCAGCTCATCTTGAACGTGGTGGGCATACGCATAACAGGTGTCTTGGACCGGACAAAGCGAGCACATCGGATTTTTCGGTGTACAGACCGTCGCCCCTAATTCCATGACGCCCTCATTAAAATCGGACGCATGTGTCGGGTCCATCAAACGACGAACGACTTGTTCAAACAGTTTACGCGTCTTCGGTACGGCGATATCGTCATAGATCCCGAATTGTCGCGACATGACGCGCATGACGTTCCCATCGACTGCTGGTTCCGGTTGGTTGTAAGCAATCGACAACACCGCTCCCGTCGTATAAGGGCCGACTCCCTTCAATTTTTCGAAACGTTCCTTCTCTTCGGGGACGATGCCATCATAAACAGAAGCGACTTCTTTGACTGCCTCGTGTAAGTTTCGGATGCGTGAGTAATAACCGAGACCTTCCCAATATTTGACGACTTCGTCTGTTTCAGCAGAAGCGAGCGCCTCAAGTGTCGGGAAGCGTTCCATAAAACGGTTGTAATACGGAATGACCGTATCGACTCTCGTCTGTTGTAACATGACCTCACTCACCCAAACACGATATGGATTTTTCGCATGACGCCAAGGTAAATCACGCTTTTCACGATTGAACCATGTGACCAATTCCTCATTGAATTGATGAATATTATAATTTGTGAACAATTTATCAAGATTAAGCATTGTGTTTCCCCTCGTTTTAAAAATATTGTATGATAAATAAGAATAGATGACGTTATATTGTGTTTATTGATGGAGGTGCTGAAGCACATTGGATACTGCGACACACATTGGTATGGGACTTGGTTTAAGTGCCATCGCGACGCTCAGCCCGGAGGTGTCAGGTGATGCACAGATGTTTCTGGCCATGACAGCCACGGCTCTCGTCGGCTCGCATGCACCAGACTTCGACACCGTCTTTAAGTTAAAAGGAAATAGTACGTATTTACGCCAACATCGCGGTCGTTCACACGGAATCACCGCACTGCTTGCTTGGCCGATTATCGTCAGTGCCGTCATCGGTACGGTGCTTGGCGTCAATCCCGCCTCTCTATGGGTCATGGCACAAATCGCTGTGTTGTTACACGTCACGGTCGACTTGTTCAACGCTTACGGGACGCAAGCGCTACAGCCATTTTCGAAAAAATGGATTGGCTGGGGTGTCATCGGAACGTTTGATCCGTACTTGTTCTCTGCTTATTACGGTGCATATGCATTATGGATGATTACCGGTGCGACTGTCCCTATTTTTGCATTGCTCATTGCGCTTGTCATTAGTTACTATGCAATTCAGTTTAAATTGCGTAACCGTGCTCTCGCTACTGTGGCACGACACTTTGCCGGTGCACATGAACTATTTATCTCACCAGGAATCGGTTGGGATGATTGGCACGTTGCCGTCCGTTTCCGCGATGGTCTCGGAGCCGTGAAAGTGAAGAAAGGGAAAGTCATCGAGTGTGGTCGCTTCCGCGACAAACCGATGCCTGGGGAAGAAGATCTTCATTTCGTCGAAGCTCGAAAAAATGCAGATTTACAGGCGTTCCTCGAGTTTTCAAAAATTCACACGTATACCGTGACACGCCATAACGGAATGATTGAATATCGTTTCACGAATTTACGTTATTTCTCAAAAAATATGTATCCGTTCGTTGCTGTCGTCATCGTAGACGAACAGTCAAACGAAGTATTATCTTCCTTTACTGGTTGGGTATTCAGTGAAGACAGCCTTCAGAAAAAACTAGTTTACGAACAATAAAAAGTCGCTCGGTTGAGCGACTTTTCTTATGCCTCGGCTTCAGTGAATTGCAACTCGAACTCAAATTTGACTTTCTTATCGACAAGGACGCCTCCAGCCTCAAGTGCCTGGTTCCACGTCAATCCATAGTCCTCTCGGTTAAGAGAACCCTCTCCTGAGAAGGCATGTTTCATGTTGCCCCACGGATCTTTTGCGCTTCCCTCATACTCCACTTCGAACGTTTCTTCCCGAGTCGTCCCTCGAATCGTCAAATCCCCTATCAATTCAAACTCACCGCCACCTTTTGAGCGGAATGAAGTTGATTGAAACACGATATGTGGATATTCTTCTGCATTGAAGAAGTCTCCTGAACGGAGGTGGTTGTCTCGATCCGAATTATTCGTATCCACGGACGCCGCCTGAATCGTCACTTTCACACTTGCATTTGCCAAGTCGTTCGGGTCCCCATTCGCTTCGATATCAAATTCTTTAAATTCGCCTTTCACCTTTGAAATCATCATATGTTTAACAGTAAAGGTGATGGAACTGTGCGCCGGGTCAACTTGATATGTCTTCGCCATGTCGGTTCACTCCTTATAGGTAATTAAATGATGTACACAATGTACTGATTACCACAAATCTTGACTTCAAAACGTTTTTACAAAAGATTGACAAATTATTGTCAAAAAATTTTGACTTTTATCACAACGAACCGTTACGATGAAAAAAGGGAGTTGTTCGCTTATATAATAATGTAAGCGCATACATAACTCCTCTATCTCGTGTGAAAAGGGAGGAACGAACATGATTTATGAAGTACCGAACTCAGCAGGAACGAAAGTACAGTTTAAGGACCGTTACGAGAACTTTATTAACGGAAAGTGGACCGCACCGGCTGGTGGAGAATACTTTGAAAACACATCTCCTGTAAATGGGAAAGTATTATGTGAAGTCGCCCGCTCAACGAAAGAGGATATTGAACTCGCATTGGATGCTGCACATGCAGCAAAAGAGGATTGGGGCAAAACGTCCGTCGCGGAACGTTCTGTCATCTTGAATAAAATTGCTGATCGCATGGAAGAAAATCTCGAGATGCTCGCATATGCAGAAACGTGGGAGAACGGTAAAGCTGTTCGGGAAACGCTCAATGCCGACCTTCCGCTCGCGATTGATCACTTCCGTTACTTCGCCGGTGTGATTCGTTCTCAGGAAGGCGGAATTAGTGAACTCGACAACGATACAGTCGCCTATCACTTCCATGAGCCGCTCGGCGTCGTCGCTCAAATCATTCCTTGGAACTTCCCGATTTTGATGGCCGTCTGGAAACTCGCACCGGCACTCGCGGCTGGAAACTGTGTCGTCTTAAAACCGGCTGAACAAACACCTTCTTCGATCATGGTCCTCATGGAACTCATTGAAGACTTATTGCCACCAGGTGTCGTCAACATCGTAAACGGTTTCGGTCTCGAGGCAGGTAAACCGCTCGCATCGAGTGACCGTGTCGATAAAGTCGCCTTCACAGGCGAGACAACAACGGGTCGCTTGATCATGCAGTACGCTTCACAAAACATCATCCCGGTCACACTCGAGCTTGGTGGGAAATCTCCGAACATCTTCTTCGCAGATATCATGGAAGCCGATGATGATTTCTTTGATAAAGCGATTGAAGGCCTCGTCATGTTCGCCTTAAACCAAGGTGAAGTGTGTACGTGTCCGTCTCGTGCATTGATCCAAGAATCCATCTATGACAAATTCATGGAGCGTGTGCTCGAGCGCGTCAAAGCGATTAAACTCGGCAATCCGCTCGATTCGGACGTCATGATGGGTGCACAAGCATCGAACGAACAAATGGAGAAAATCCTCTCTTACCTTGAAATCGGGAAAGAAGAAGGCGCGGAGTGTCTCATCGGTGGAGAACGTAACATGATGGATGGAGACCTTGCGGATGGGTATTACATTCAACCGACCATCTTTAAAGGTCATAACAAGATGCGTATTTTCCAAGAAGAGATTTTCGGACCGGTCTTATCGGTGACGACGTTCAAAGATGATGCGGAAGCACTCGCCATCGCGAATGATACGCTTTACGGACTTGGGGCAGGCGTGTGGACACGTGACATGAACCGTGCCTATCGATTCGGTCGTGAAATCCAAGCAGGCCGCGTCTGGATCAACTGCTACCATTCATACCCGGCACACGCTGCGTTCGGCGGCTACAAAATGTCTGGGATTGGTCGCGAGAACCATAAGATGATGCTTAGCCATTATCAACGGACGAAAAACATGCTCGTCAGCTACAGCGAACAGAAGCTCGGGTTCTTCTAAGATGGTGAAACGAGTCGAGGCCACCCCCGCCGCGCTCGAACTGATCGAACGTCTAAAATCGAAACATGGCCCACTTCTATTTCATCAATCGGGAGGATGTTGTGATGGAAGTTCACCCATGTGCTTTCCACGCGACGAGTTCATGGTGGGCGATCACGATGTGCTCCTTGGTGAAATCGGAGACACCCCATTCTATATCCACGAGAAACAATATGATTATTGGAAGCATACACAACTCATTATCGATGTGGTCGATGGTCGAGGTGGTATGTTTTCCCTCGAGGGTGTCGAAGGGAAACGATTTTTAGGACGTTCTCGAGTCTTTACAGAAGAAGAGCGTGACGCGTTAAAACATGAAGCATGACAGAAAGGACCCATTCCGATGGGTCCTTTCTCATTTTCAAAAAACGATTATCCTTAATTGTAAAAAATATACATATATAATTGATTTCTTATGTATAGTGGAGAAAAAGGGAGGCCTTCGATGACTACATTACTTACCGAATTATTAGAGAATATATTTGAGACCTTGCTTGTGATCTTCACACCGATTTTTCTCATACTCGCATCCATCATCGTCTACAAGATTAGACGCTACAAACGAAGTCAATACTATGAACAGACACGGCATTCATATGTCAAAGTCGTTCAAGATACAGGACTTTATGGTGAATATTTGTGTGTGGCAGACATCGAGTCAACATTCTCTCAACCGCTCATATTGACGAATCTTTATTTGCCTCATCCCTCAAAGAAAGATCGAACAACAGAGATTGATGTCGTCTTCATCAATCAGGCTGGAATCCATGTCATTGAATCCAAAAATTATAGCGGATGGATTTTTGGGCGTGCACGTGACCAATACTGGACGCAGACACTTCCCCGTCGTAGAAAACATCGCTTCTTCAACCCAATCAAACAAAATGAATTACACCTGAAAGCCATTGAGCAAGTTCTCGGACTCGACCGAACACATCTCCATTCATGGATTGTATTCAGCAATCGATCTACACTGAAACAAATTGAGTCATCAGACGTTCCCGTTTTGAATCGTCAACAATGGGCTAAACAGTTGACCACCTACCAAGATTTCGTCTTCGACCAAGATGAACAAATACAATTATATGAGACCTTATTATCTTTCACACAAGTCGACGCAGCTGTCATGATGAAACATGTCGAGGACATCGAATCAGCTTATAAGCGTTAAAAAAACATCCCCCACTCGTAATGAGTGAGGGATGTCTTGTCATTTACTCTGCATTTTAAAGCGCAAGTACAATTCGTTATAGTAAGCGTTCATCCGCTTCCCTAAGTTTTCATACACTTCAAGTTCTTGCGTCACTTCGCGAGATGGGTAGAACCGCTCATCTGATGTGACTTCTTCATCTAAAAATTCGAGTGCCGCTTCGTTCGGAGTCGAATAGCCGACGTAGTCCGTATTACGGGCTGCAATCTCGGCATCTAGCATGAAGTCGATGAATTGATGCGCACCGTCTACATTTTGTGCCGTACTCGGAATCACGAGGTTATCGAACCAAAGATTCGTCCCCTCTTCTGGAATGACATACGTTAGTTCTTCATTTTCGTACATGATTTCCGACGCATCTCCAGACCAAACGACAGCCGCTGCTGCTTCACGGTTTGCCATCAACATTTTAATTTCATCCCCGACGATTGCTTTGATGTTTGGCCAAAGCGTTTCTAACTTTTGTTCCGCTTCAATCAACTCATCTTTGTTCGTCGTATTGAGCGAATAGCCGAGCGAATTCAAGCCGAAGCCCATTACTTCTCGTGTTCCGTCTGCAAGAAGGATGTCATTTTCAAGCGGCATCTCCCACAAGTCGTTCCACGATGTGATTTCACCATCGACCATTTCGGGATTATAGACAATCCCGACCGTTCCCCAGAAGTAAGGGACCGAGTACTTGTTACCTGGGTCGAACGATTTGTCAAGAAAGCGTGGATCGATGTTATCGAAATTCTCAAGCTTCTCGTAGTCGATTGGAAGCAACAAATCCTCTTCAATCATCTTACTAATCGCATAGTCTGACGGGACGGCTACATCGAACGCCGTACCCCCTTGCTCAATTTTCGTGAGCATCGCCTCGTTCGAATCGAACGTCTGATAGACAACTTTTAGTCCACTCTGTTCTTCGAACTCACCGATCAAGTCCTCATCGATATAGTCTCCCCAGTTATAGACGACAAGCGTATTGTCTCCACCAAATCCTTGCGCAGCGTTCAGTTGCTGAATCCAAAGAAGGAGACCGAAGCTGACAATCAACGGAACAGCCAGCATGATGATTAATTTTTTCATCGTCTAACCTCCTTTGCTCCTCGTTGCGCCAACACATAATATCCAATGACAAGGATGAGGGTGAAGACGAACAAAATCGCAGATAACGCGTTGATTTCAAGCGAGATTCCTTGACGAGCCCGCGAGTAGACTTCTACTGCAAGTGTCGTGAACCCGTTCCCTGTCACGAAGAACGTGACTGCAAAGTCATCTAACGAATACGTGAGTGCTGTGAAGAATCCGGCGAACACACCTGGTGTGATATAAGGGAGAATGACTTTCGTCAACACATCCCATGTACTTGCCCCTAAATCACGCGACGCATCGATCAGCGTCGGGCTCATCTCTTGAAGTTTCGGCAACACCAAGATGACGACAATCGGAACCGAGAACGCAATGTGCGACAAGAGAACCGAATAGAAGCCTAACTGAATCCCGAGCATCGTGAAGAGAATCAAGAACGATGCCCCGATGATAACGTCCGGACTGACAATCAAGACGTTGTTCAAAGACAACAAGGATGTCTTCGTATACTTTTGTTTCGCCGTATAGATGGCGAGCGCTCCGATGACACCGAGCACGGTCGAAATTGTCGCCGATAATAGGGCGATGACGATCGTGTTCAAGACGATGACAAGAAGTCGCGTGTCCGTGAAGAGTGACTTATACCACTCAAGGGTGAATCCTTCGAAGTTACTCATCGTCCCGCCACTGTTGAACGAGTAAAAGACGAGATATAAGATTGGCGCGTATAAAATGAAGAACACGGCCGCCAAATATAGGTTTGATAGTTTGAATCGTTTACGTTTCATCGACGGACCGCTCCTTTCGCACCCCAGTCACGCGTGATGACCATGACGAGAACCATCGCCAAAATCAAGAAGACGGCAATCGTAGATCCCATCCCCCAGTTTTGCGTAACGAGGAATTGTTGTTCAATCGCTGTACCGAGCGTGATGACACGGTTTCCTGCGATCAGGCGTGTGATCATGAAGAGTGACAACGCCGGGATAAAGACAATTTGAATCCCTGACTTGACGCCATCAAGCGTCAACGGGAAGATGACACGTCGGAACGTCGTCCAGTTCGATGCACCTAGGTCGCGTGATGCATAGACGAGAGATGGTGGTAATTTTTCAATCGCGTTGTAAATCGGCAAAATCATGAACGGAATGAAAATGTATACCGAGACGAAGACGAAACTGAAGTCCGTGAAGAGAATCTGCTTCGTCCCAATCCCAATCGCCTCTAAAAACTGATTCGTGATGCCGTACGTTCCAAAAATCCCGAGGAACGCGTACGCTTTTAATAACAAGTTAATCCATGACGGAAGCAAGATGAGCAAGAGCCAAAGCTGTTTATGCTTCGTCTTCGTCAACAAATACGCCGTCGGGTACCCGACGAGTAGCGAGAAGAACGTAATCAGGAACGCGTACCAAAATGATGATAACGTCATCGACAAGTACGTCGAAGAGAAGAACGTCTGATAGTTCTCTAAACTCAAGTTCCCGTCGATATCAAAAAACGAATAATAGACGACGAGGACGAGTGGCGCGACGACGAATAAGGCAATCCAAATCCAGTATGTCGTCAAATATACCGTCTTTGCGGTCTGGTTAGTTTGATTCATGAGGGACCTCCTCATAGGATTCGAGACGACGGTCGAACTCTTCTTCTGTCTCTCCTAATCGCATGACGTGAATCGCTTCCTCGTCAAACGTCAATCCGATTTTTGATCCGACGGTCGACTTCTTCGTCGAGTGAACGAGCCACTCGTTCCCTTCTTGGTCGTAACAGCAAATCTCATAGTGAACGCCGCGGAACAACTGTGAATCAACATCGACAATCAGTTTCGCAGAATCGATCGATGTCATCTCCAAATCTTCCGGACGAATGATAACCTCTACTTTTTCATTACGGTCAAACCCTTGGTCGACACAATCGAACGTTTTGCCAGCGAACGTGACGACATTGTCTTCTGGCATGACACCCGGTACGATATTCGATTCTCCGATGAAGTCTGCGACGAAGCGGTTAATCGGTTCGTCGTAAATATCAGTCGGCGTTCCACTCTGAACAATTTTCCCGTTGTTCATGACGAAAATCTCATCGGACATCGCGAGCGCCTCTTCTTGGTCGTGTGTGACGAAGATGAAAGTGATGCCGAGACGTTGTTGCAACTCGCGTAATTCATATTGCATTTCTGTACGAAGTTTCAAATCTAAGGCAGACAACGGTTCATCGAGGAGGATGACCTCTGGCTCGTTCACGATTGCGCGGGCGATCGCGACACGTTGACGTTGCCCACCTGACATCTCATCGATTTCGCGCGAGCCGTATCCTTCTAAGTTAACAAACTTGAGAGCCTGCTCCACTTTTGCTTTGATGTCTACTTCTTTCAACTTTTTAATGCGGAGACCAAACGCGACATTTTCAAATACGTTCAAATGAGGAAACAGCGCATAATCTTGAAACACGGTGTTCACTTGTCGTTTGTTGGCGGGTACATCGTTGATTCGCTTCCCACTGAAGTGAAGATCACCTTCAGTCGCGTCGGTAAATCCAGCGATGAGACGTAGGATTGTCGTCTTCCCACATCCCGATGGACCGAGAAGCGTATAAAACTTCCCACGCTCAATCTCAAAACTGATATCTTCTAGGACGACGGTGTCGTCGTAACGCTTTGACACGTGGTCAAAACGAATAATTGTCTCTGCATTCATGCTGTTTCCTCCTCTATTGACTTATAAATATGAATGAGTCGCTACGATGAGACATTCACTTTCGCCATCGTGATCGTTGACGAGTTGGTGTGAGTCCGAGGCGACATAATACATCGTTTCTCCCGCCTTGGCAAAGTAGGTGTGATGACCTAACTTCAAAGCCACTTTTCCGGACAAGACATATACCAATGTCTCTGAGCGGGACGGTTCATATTGTTTGAATTCTCCATTCTTGCAAAACGTGACGAGAATTGGCTCCATTTCTTTCTCATTCGATTCCGGAATAAGCCACTCCGTTCGATATTTTCGTTCCTCATCCGTATACGTGGTGCGATCATCGACGGTGTATACGACTTTTTGATTCAAGTCTTCATCGAAGAACTCTTTTGGTGAACTTCCAAGGACGCTCAACAAATCAAATAACGTCTCTAATGAAGGAGAGCTTAAATCACGTTCGATTTGAGAGATGTATCCTTTACTCAAATCCGTACGCTCCGCTAACTCCTCTTGGGTCAATCCTTTTTTAATCCGGAGTCGCTTAATGTTTTGACCTACTTCCAACGACTGAACGCCTCCTTCTAGTTTAGTGAAACATGAGTTCAACTAAAGAAAGTTTATCTATACTATACTTACAAGCAAACTATTAGCGACCTTCATTATAACGAACTGAATGAGAATTGCAAATAAAAAATCACGCCACAACGGACGTGATTCAGTGTAAATTTCGTTTTGACATCAAGTGCTTAAATTTCTCGTTCTTCGTTTGGAACAAATGGAGCTGTGCGCCGTATGCATCAATCTGTTGAATGACGTATTGAAACGCTTTCGCTTCTCCTGGATACGGTTCGCCTGCCTTGGCGAGCGACGTCTCAAAGTCTTCCCATAGCACTTCGACCCATGTGATGGCTTCCGAATCGTTTAGCACGTCATTCTTCTCTTTTAGAATGGCCGCGAGTCGCTCGTATTGTTCGTTTCGGTTCATCGTTTCACCTCCGACAGTTCAGAGAGCGGGATGGCCCGTTCTGTCATGTCCCCTTCAAACGTACCCCAACCCATGACACCGTTGACGAATTTTAAGCGGAACGGCTGGTCGTTGTAGTTGACGACATATGTTTCACCTGGACGAAACGAAGTCGGGTCGACCAAATAGCTTTCGGCAATCGCAATCCGTCGAAGGACAACTTCGATTTCGCTGACCATGCCCATCTGTTCAGCCTTCCGTTTTCTCTCATGCAAGGCTTGAATCTCCTGCTCTAACTCATATTTCGATAAATCACTTAACCGCTTTTCCATTTCGTTCACCTCGATGTAAGCGTATCAGATTTTGCGAAAAAAAGAAAAAGACGAGACTGAGTGAAATCCACTCAGTTCGCCTTGAAGTTGTACAACGGTTTGATGACTTGGTCGATGCTGACCGCCGGTTCGATATAACGGACGATCTCGTTCATCGATTTGTAGACGAATGGTGACTCATCCACCGTAGACGGTCGAACCGAAGTCGACCAAACGCCTTCCATCGTACGTTTAAATTCTTTGAAGTCGACGCGTTTGCGCGCGGCTGAACGGGACATGATCCGACCTGCTCCGTGAGGACCAGAGAAGTTCCAGTCTGGGTTCCCTTTCCCCGTACAGATGAGCGAACCGTCTCGCATATTCATCGGAATGATGACACGCTCTCCTTCTTGCGCGGAGATGGCTCCTTTACGAAGAATCATCGCGTCATGGTCGATATAGTTGTGAACGGTGTCGAATTGATCGACGACGTTCCACTTCATCGCTTCCACAATCACATCTGTCATCGCTCGACGGTTCGCTGCTGCGTATTGTTGGGCGATTCGCACGTCGTGCATGTAATCGTCCATGTCCTCCCGTTCGACATAAGCCAGGTCACGGAATGGTTTCCGCGCTTCACGTTCCGCTTCCAGATACGTCGAGATCTCTCCCTGCCGTCCAGCATCCTTCAATCGTTCGATTGCTTCTTTTACATCTCTCGTTTCCATCATGTGTTGAATCGCGCGCTCTTGATAATGATCGGCAATCTGTACCCCGAGATGGCGCGAACCCGAATGAATGACGAGAAACGTACGTCCCTGGTCATCCTGGTTCACTTCAATGAAATGGTTCCCCGAGCCGAGTGACCCGACCGAGCGCAAGGCACGGTCGAGTTTATACGGCGCTCGAACCGCTTCAAGTGGAAGTTCAGACGCGTACGGATGAACCGTCTCGCGAATGTTCATCCCGCTCGGTACGAGTTCGCGAATCACGTCATCGAGTCGCTGAAAGTCGATTCGTTTTACTTTGATTTCAGTACAAAGCATCCCACACCCTAAATCGACACCGACCAAGTTCGGTACGACTTTATCGTGAATCGTCATCGTCGTGCCAACGACTGACCCTTTCCCGGCGTGCATATCCGGCATGATGCGAATCGATGCTCCTTCTGTGAACGGTTGGTCAAGAAGGGTTTGAATCTGATTCCGCGTCATGTCATCGATTCGTTCATTGAATACTTTGGCGCGGTTATATTTCCCCGTGATTTCCATGTGACCTCCTTAACTGATCGCTTGTTGCTTACTTTGTAATTCGTGCATTCGAGCATAGACACCACCGAATTCGATGAGCGACTGATGATTCCCACGCTCGATGATTCGACCATGGTCGAGAACGAGGATTTGGTCCGCTTCCCGAATCGTAGAGAGTCGGTGCGCGATGACAAACGTCGTTCGACCGTACGTGAGTGTTTTGAGTGCCTCTTGAATCAGCGCCTCGGTCTCCGAGTCGACACTCGCTGTCGCCTCATCGAGAACGAGGATCGCCGGGTCAAAGACGAGGGCGCGAGCGAAACTAATCAACTGTCGTTCCCCACTTGAAAGGGAAGCACCACGTTCAATCACCGGTTCATCGATTCCTTTTGGCAACTGCTTCACAAAACGGTCCGCTCCTACGGCTGTCAGTGCTTTCCATACTTGGTCATCTGTAATGGATTCATCTCCAAGTGTGATGTTTGTTCGAATCGTTCCAGTGAACAGGAACGGGTCTTGTAAGACGATTCCGAGGTGGTCTCGTACTGCCTGAGTCGGCAGTTTCGTCACGTCCATTCCATCGATGCGGAGAACGCCTTTCGATGGGTCATAAAAACGCATGAGCAAGTTCATGATCGAACTCTTCCCACTGCCCGTATGTCCGACAAGGGCAATCGTCTCACCCGGAGCTGCGTGTAGTTCAATCTGTTGTAACACTGGTTTCCCAGCTTCATAACTGAATGTCACGTCATCAAAGACAACTTCCCCTTTAAATCGTGGAATGCGTTCCGATGAGACCGGCTCTCCTTTTTCATCGAGCAACTGGAACATCCGGTCGGCCGATACGAGCGCTTGTTGAAGCGGTGATAACTGGTTCATGATTTGTGTCACCGGCTCAAAAATCCGTGAGACGTAATCGATATAGGCATACAAGATCCCGAGTGTCAGGATGCTTCCCCCACCGAGTGTTTGCGCCCCGACGAACCAGATGAGTAAAGCGAGCGCCATGTTTCGGAAGAAGTTGACCAAGTTATGACTCATCAATGCATCCAACTTCAACAGTTTTCGTCTCGTTTGGAAGTTGTCACTGTTCTTCTCGTTGAACTCGTCATAGACGAGGTCTTCGCGGACGTACGATTGAATGATCGGCATCGTCTGAATGCTTTCATTCAACTGTGCATTCATATCCGCGACGAGCGCACGGACGCGGAAGTTATTTTTCGTCGAGAAGCGCTGGAACAATTTGATCCAGACGATGACGACCGGGATGATGATAAGTGAGACGAAGCCTAGACGTACGTCTAGGAAGAACATCGCAATCAGTACCCCAATCATCATGACGACGCTTTGGAAGACACGGGCAAGTACTCCTAAATACAGGTCCCGAATCGTTTCCGTGTCGTTCGTGACACGACTGACAATCTTCCCGATCGGCGTCTGGTCAAAATAACGTACCGGGATTGTTTGCAAATGCTTCATCACGTCGAGACGCATCGTCTTCACGATACTGTGCGCCGAACGTTGCAAGAGCATCTGTTGTCCCCAGTTCAATCCGGCTGCGAGTAGCAATAGGACGACATAGAGACCAGATAGCATGAGCACTGCTCGTAAATCTGTCTGATAAAACTGGAACACGTCAGTCGATGAGAGTGAAACGATATTGTCATATGTCGCCGTCTCATCACCTCGTGTAATTGTCAGCACGTCTCCTTCGACATCTCGAATTCCCCCGTTCATCACAGCATCAGGGACGAGATAGTATCCGTCCGTCGTCTGCACGATGGAGACAGGCTGAACCACGTCTTGCCCGTCAAGCCTTGTTTCTTTCTCGTACGAGTTTCCATCAAAGGAAACGCTACCGCCAGACTCGACTTGAACCCAATCACGTTCAATGGCAACGATATGCTCATCGATAATGATTTTGGCGATATACGGTCCGGCAAGTTCTGCACCGACCGCTAAAAAGAGTAATGTCAATCCGAGGAAGATCGAGCGTTTCACTTGTTTGGCGTACCCAACGAGTGAACGGATCGTTTTCTTCCGACGAACTGGATCTAATTCATATTGATCGATCATGAGAGATTCCCCCTTTCTCGGATTACTCCGACTCTCCTTGTCGAATAAATTGTTCATAGTACCAACCGTGGCGTTCCATCAGTTGGTCATGTGTGCCACGTTCTGTGACACGCCCGTCTTGAAGGACGAGAATCTGATCAGCATGCGCCACCGCAGAAAGACGGTGTGCGACGATGAATGTCGTTTTCGCTTCACGGCTCGTACGAACGGAATCGATGATGCGTGATTCTGTCTTCGCATCGACCGCTGAGAGCGAATCGTCAAGGAGTAAAATCTCAGGATTCTTCAACAACGCTCGTGCAATTGACAGACGTTGTTTCTGTCCGCCTGACAGCATGACACCCTGCTCACCGACAACCGTATCTAAACCGTTCTCTAAATGTTCGATATCTGTATCAAACGCCGCGAGACGAATCGCCGTCTCTAGCGCCTCATCCGAGACATCATCCACTCCGAAGCGAATGTTATCGCGAACCGTTTTCGAGAAGAGAAGATGTTCTTGTGACACATAACCACTCCAGCCACGAACGGTTTCGAGTTTGATGTCCGAAATCGGCACGCCGTTCACGAGAAGTGAATCATCAATCGGATACTCCCGAAGTAACTGACGGAGTAACGTCGTCTTTCCGGCCCCGGTCGGTCCGACGACCCCAATCGTCTCACCACGCGAAACGTGCAGGACGATGTCCTCTAACGAATCACGATTCGCATTCGGATAACGGAATGAGAGCGACTTAAATGTGATTTTCTCCGGAACGTCGATCTGGACCGTCCCCGTAGAGGAAACGTCCGGAGCTTCGTTCATCGTCGATTCGATTCGTTCGAGACTCGCCGTTCCCCGTTGTACGACGTTGATCAGTTCACCGAACGCATACATCGGCCAAATGAGCATTCCTAAATAAATGTTGAACGAGACGAGTTGACCGAGCGTGATGTCGTTCGTAAAGACGAGATACGTCCCGAACGAGAGCCCAATCAAATAACTGAGTCCGACAAGAAGTTTGATGACCGGTTCAAACAATACATCGATTTTTGCGACGTGCATGTTTTTCGCCATGACATCGTCTGTGATGTCATCAAACTTTTTCGTGTCCGCCTCTTCTTGAACGAATGAACGGACGACCCGAAGACCTGAGATCGACTCGACGACTTGGTCGTTCATTACCCCAAATGAATCCTGGGCTGCTGTGAAGCGTGTATGGATTTGGCTTCCGAGTTTATTCATCGACCAAGCGAGAATCGGCATCGGTAAAAGTGCAGCAAGTGTCAACTTCCAATCGATGAATACACCCATGATTGTCAACGCGATGAGCGTCATGTTGAACGAGTCGACCAATGTCATAACCCCAAATCCCGCTGTCCGCTCAACCGCTTTCAAGTCATTTGTCGCGAGTGCCATCAAATCACCCGTACGATGCTGTTGATAAAAGCGTGGCGTCTGTTTGAGGAGGTGACCGAAAAATCGACCTCTCAATTTCTTTTCAAGTAAAAAGGCTGTCCCGAATAGTCGGGCGATCCACAAGTACGACATCACATAAGACAACACCATGATGCCTAAAAGTGATGACACAATGAGAATCAATCGTTCTGTCGTCAAACTTCCTTCACGAATCGCATCAATCGCCTGTCCAATAATCCACGGTGGCAGCATATCGACAACTCCCGTGATGATGAGTAAGATGATGGCAATCAAATACGTCCGCTTCTGTTTTTTAATAAACCAATCTAATTGTTTAATCAGCTTCATGACTGATTTCCCCCTTCCGTCCAATCCACCTAAGCACGCAAAAAAGCGCACTCCACCTGATTGTGCAACCAATCAAATGAAGCGCGCTTGAAGTAGTCTTCAATCTTTTGCATGGTCAGGGAAAGGACACTACCCCTATCCAGCTGCCAAAGTCACGCAGTTAAATACGAGTAGCCATATGATGTTTTGAGTGTGTTTGTGAGTGCAATGTTGTTCATCATTCTGGCTCCTCTCGTTTCATAGTTTTAAAATCTACTCAAACCTTAGCAGACTGTTCTGAAAATTGTCAATATTATTTTGTAAAAAAATTGTAACTTGATTCAGTTTAAGAAAAACATGCCCAAAATGAGACCAATGACCCCTGTTGCCGTGACGTAATAAATCATCGGCATGAGCGTGTATCGAATGATGGTCCCTTCTTTACCGAGCAGCCCCGCAACGGAAGCAACCGCTACGACGTTCAACACACAGATCATGTTCCCTGCGTTCGCTCCTGCCATCTGCATCGACAAGGCGAGCGTCTCGTTGATTCCAACAGACTCGGCTACGTTTGTCGTTAAACTTGAAAACATCATGTTTGAGAAGGTCGCCGAGCCCGAGACAAAGGCGCCGAGGGCCCCGATCCACGGTGCGACAAGTGGCCATACCCCGCCGAACGTGTCAGCAGCTGCCGTTGCCAGTTCGACAGGCATCGATGCGAGTCCAGCTCCCCCATCTTCAGAGTGGATGAAAATACGGACCATTGGAACAGAAGCTGCTAACGTGATGACTGTTCCGACGATTCCAAACGTCGTCGCTTTGAAGACCGACGTCACCTGTGACCAACTCATGTTGTGCAAAAAGAATGTTGCGATGATCGTCAAGATGAACATGAATCCCGGTGAATAGAACGGCTCCCAAGACGTCGAGATTCCTTCTACGCCCAAAATGTTCGGCAGGTTGATTCGAACGCTCCGAGATAGTTCATTCAAGAACGGAACCGTACGGGTGAGGACTAAGAATATCGTCAAGATGAGATAAGGTGCCCACGCTTTCCATTGCGGTAGTTCACGCTTGTTCGATGTTACTGTTACTTTTTCGGTAGGTGGTTCCAATTCATCCATATATCCATCGAACGTCCATACGCGCTTCGGCATGAGAATCCCTTTGCGCGCCATAGCTACGAGAATGACGAGACCTGTTAGTCCACCAAGCATTCCTCCAAATTCAAATCCGAGGACAAGTGTCCAAATGTAGGCTGGTACGCTATATAACAGCGCTGCCACGATTGCAATCGGAAATACTTCGAGCGCCGGTTTGATTGACTTCTCCTTACTGAAGAAGCGTGTCAGCATCAAAATTAAAATGAATGGGATGAATAGACCGACGACCATATCAATCAATACGGTTTGCAAGACGACTTCCGTCAAAAAGGCGATCGATTCCGGTTGGTTCACATCTAGCGAAAGGCCATTTCCGATCCCGATGAGTGCCGGTGTCCCGACCGCTCCAAACGTGACGGCTGATACGTCCGCAGAAAGTGCGATCACAACAGCAGCAATCGGCGGAAAACCGAGGGCGATTAAAAGCGGTGCCGCAACCGTCGCCGGTGTACCAAATCCTGAAGCCCCTTCAATGAATGAGACGAACAACCAACCGACAATCAGAACTTGAATACGCGGATCGGGTGTGATGTTGACGAATCCAGAGCGAATCGCATTCATTCCGCCGCCTTCTTTCATCGTATTCATCATTCCGATCGCACCATAGACAATCCATACAGTCGTCACGGCGATGACGAGCCCTTGCAGTGTCGCCGCCATGATTCGAGTCGCATCTAATTGCCAAACGAAGAACGCTAAAATCGCCGTCGTCACGAGTGACAAGGGCATGGCTACTGATGCAGGTAAACGCATAATTACCAATAAGATGAGCACGGCCACAATCGGTGTCAGTGCTGTAATCCATTCTAAAATCGTCAATGTAGACCCACCTTTTCGTGTTTTCCCCTACCGTAAACAGATGTCCCATCACGATTCTTCTTCAACGAGTCTCTCTAACGTACGTTCAATCACATCATACGGAAATCCTTTGCGCCGAAGCTGCATCTTCATGCGCTGCTTGCGCTCGAACGCATCATACCCGCTGAACTTCCGATTCAACTTTTCAGCC
This sequence comes from Exiguobacterium sp. B2(2022), assembly GCF_028823655.1. NCBI lineage: Bacteria > Bacillati > Bacillota > Bacilli > Caryophanales > Exiguobacterium > Exiguobacterium sp. B2(2022). The sequence goes on from NZ_JAPEHX010000007.1 coordinate 27,885, forward strand.
TGCTTCAGACATGCCGCAATCTCGACATCTTCGTCCTCTTCTTCCCAAAAAGTTTGAATCGCCTCTGAAATAATATCAAAGGTAAACCCCCTTTGCATCAGGGTTTGTTGAATTCTTTGTTGCACTTCTGTGGCAGAACGACGATTTGTTTCCATTTGTTTCCGTTTTACGAACTTTCCAGCCTTTTCGACGAGTTCTTCGTGTGTGATTGATGCTAATACGGATTCAACCACGTCCGGCGGAATGCGGAGCTGTTCGAGCTCACGTTTGATTTTGATCGGTCCACTTGGACTCGTATTGAATTTGGTTTGGACATAAGCTTTCCCAAATTCCGCATCATTCAAGTAACGCTGCTCTTTCAGTCGCGTGATGGCATGTTTGATGGCAGTTTCGCTTAACTCCTTCTTCATGAGATAGTCCTGCACCTCTGAAATCGCACGCATTCGGTACGATAAATAATTGACGGCTAGTTTATAAGCCTTCTGTGCCTCTTCCGCCTCGAGCACATCTTGCACAAAGTCGTCTTCGAGCTCCATCCCTTTCGTGAGCCCGTACTTGATAAACACGTCAACATCGATGGCGAACGCAAATTCTTCTTTCCCTTCGCGTTCGATGAAGACGTTCAATCGGTCCTTATTCTTTTGCTGGGTCGTGAACTTCGCAATTTTCACAACGACTCCCCTCCGTTTCATGTTTCTAACATATCACGTTCAGAAAGCGTAAAGGATTTTTGATAAGTTAGAAGAAAGGGTATTCATCTGGATATACTGACTTATACCCATTTTAGAAACAACACATGATATCGGAGGGAATTTCATGAAAATCGCAATCACCGGTGGAACCGGGTTGATCGGTCAACCGCTCGTCCGCGCACTGACTGACGCCGGTCACCAAGTCGTCGTCTTGACAAGACATCCACGTCCCCGCCATCGCGGGGTGTCGTTCATCGAATGGCTAACGCCAAATAGCAAGCCAGAAGAAGAGCTCGAAGGAACAGACGCGTTCATCCATTTGGCAGGGGCATCCATCAACGACGGGCGCTGGACTCATAAACAAAAGCAAGCGATCCTCCAAAGTCGAATCGAAGGGACGAAGGAAGTCGTCCGGATCATTCAACAGTTAAAACAAAAACCTCAAGTCGTCATCAGCGGCTCGGCAATCGGCATATACGGCGAAGACCGTTCTATCACGTATTCAGAAGAAACCCCATTACCGACACGAACCAATTTCCTCGGGAATGTTTGTGTCCTCTGGGAACAAGAGGCTGAACCGATTCGTGATTTAGGCGTTCGTCTCGTGACAATGCGTACCGGTGTCGTCTTATCGAATGATGGCGGTGCGTTCCCATTAATGAAACTCCCCTATCAGTTCGGAGTCGGTGGTAAAATTGGATCAGGAAAGCAGTGGGTTCCATGGATTCATTTAGATGATCTCGTGCGGTTGTTCGTGCATATCATCGAAACGGATACAATCGAAGGTCCTGTAAACGGAACCGCCCCTACACCGGTGACGATGAATGAGTTCGGGAAGACGATTGCAAAAGTGATGCACCGTCCTCACTGGATCCCGGCACCCGCCCCAATGATGAAACTCGCACTCGGTGAAAAGAGTGTCATCGTTTTAGAAGGAGCAAAAGTCGTACCGACCAAAGCGCTCCAACATGGCTTTGACTTCCGATATGACACATTAGAACCCGCATTAAAAAACTTATTACAAGATGCTTAAGGAGAATGAATTGTGAGTCACTTACTTATTCGAAACGCCCATATTTATCCGATTACCGCCCCCCATTTTTACGGAGACCTCCGTGTCCGTGATGGAAAGATTGTCGAAATGGCAGAATTGCTCGAGCCGACGGATGGTGAGAATGTCATCGAAGCAGAAGGGAACTTTTTATTCCCTGGTTTCATCGACGCGCATACCCATCTTGGTCTATACGACGAGGGGACAGGCTCTGTCGGGAATGACGCCAACGAAACGGTCGAAGCGATGACACCTCATGCTCGTGCCATCGACGGTGTCTACCCACTCGATGAAGGGTTCCAGGAAGCATTGATGGCTGGCGTGACCGCTGTTCAGGTCATGCCCGGGAGTATGAACGTCATCGGCGGTGTGACAAGTGTCATCAAAACGCACGGCCGCTATATTGATGATATGATTGTCCGCCGTCATGCGGGACTGAAGATGGCACTCGGCGAAAACCCAAAACGAATTCATAGTATGGGGAAAACGGGCGACCTGACGCGGATGGGAATCATGGGCTTGCTCCGTGAAGCATTTCGTACGGTCGGTTCGACGAAGACGATCGGCACGTTCGGGAGTCAGATGATCCAACTCGCCCTCGACCGCGACATGCCGATTCGCGTGCATGCGCACCGTGCAGACGATATTCTTTCGGTCGTCCGTTTTGCAAAAGAGTTCGACCTCGACTACCGCATCGAACATTGTACGGAAGGTCACCTCGTCGCAGAAAAGTTACAAGAGCTCGGTGTGAAACATGTCACCGTCGGACCGACCTTTACGCGAAAGTCGAAAATCGAACTTCAAAATAAGACGTGGGAAACGTACCGCATCCTCCATGAGCACGACATGATTGTTTCCATTACGACCGATCATCCGTACACGCCGGTGCAGTATTTAAATCTATGTGCTGGTCTTGCTGCACGTGAAGGGTTACCCGTCGATATCGCGCTACGAGGAATCACCATCAACCCTGCTGAATCACTCGGTGTTGCCGACCGCATCGGCTCACTAGAAGTCGGAAAAGACGCCGATCTCGTGCTCTGGAATCACTTCCCGCTCGACTATTTAGCGAAGCCGATTATGACGATTGTTAATGGTGAAGTTGTCTATAAAACAGACCGTGCGGAAACGCATCATGAGGTCGAATAATTTTCATTATTTTTCATAAGCATTTTACGCATAATTTACTTGCTTTTTTAAAAATACTATATAAAATTATCTTGTAACTTCATAAAGCAGCCAAGGCGGTTCGAACAGCGAAGCCAGAAGTATGCTTTCGTTACGACTATTCTTCAGCGGTCTGAAATAGGAGGAGGAATGTAAAGGTGCTCAAATTTCGTGAGCTCACCGACTGCGCGGAGTTGTTCGAACTGATGCAACACCCAGATGTCTTTCCGTATGTCCGTCAAAAGACGGTCCACTTTGACGAGTTTTTATTTAGCACGAAGCAAATCATCGAGCTAGAAGAGCAAGGAAATATCATCTCACGTACCATCACGAACGAGTATGGCACCCCGATTGGGACGATCAGCTTGTTCGATATCGAATCCGGGTATGGATTCCTCGGCACGTGGCTTGGCAAGCCGTATCACGGCAAAGGTTATAATCAAGTTGCGAAAGAGGCGTTCTTCTCAGAACTGTTCTTCGAGCTTGATATTGAGAGTGTGTTCTTAAAGATTCGTAAGTCGAATGAACGATCGATTGCTGCAGCAGAGAAACTCCCGTACGCATTTTGCGCGAATGAGCTTCGTTCTGAACTGCTCGCTGAGATCAACCAAGGTGATGTGGAATATGTATTATACGAAGTATCCAAGTCGAGCTTCCAACTTTACTTGCACGCTCTTCACATCCCGGAATACGAAGTCCCTTACGAGGCACAACTCGAAGCATGAGCCAATTCTGTCAAAGAATTGGCTTTTTTGTGGCGTTTTTGTGTGGATTTGATGGAGGTAACTTGTCGGAGCCGAATAAATCTGTTCTAATTCGAAGAGATAGGTATGATAAAGGTATGAGGGATTCATCACAACTCTCGTTAACCGTTTCGTAAAGGAGAATGGCATATGTCAGAATCAATGTTTCGTATCCTCGTAACTGATGACGAAGAACAAATGCGAGATTTACTTGTATCAAATTTAGAAAAAGAAGGGTATGAGACGGTCACCGCCTCAAACGGCCTTGAAGCGATTGAACGCTTAAAAGAAGAAACGTTCCATCTCGTCTTACTCGACGTGATGATGCCGGAACTCGATGGATTGACGGCTTGCATGCGTATCCGTGAGTTCTCGAACGTTCCAATCATTCTGTTGACGGCACGCTCTGAAGAACTCGACCGCATTCACGGTCTAAAAATCGGGGCTGACGACTACATCACGAAACCGTTTAGCCCGCGCGAGTTACTTGCTCGTATCGAAGCGACACTCCGTCGCACACACAGTTTTTCAAAAGAACAAGAAGCGACGTTTGATGTCGGCATTCTCTCCATCGATATCGAAGGTCGCGCCGTCAGCGTGAAAGGAAAAACCGTCAACCTGACACGAAAAGAGTTTGACTTACTCTACCTGTTCATCACGAACGACGAAAAAGTGTTCTCTCGTGAACAGTTGCTCGATCAAATTTGGGGAACCGAATATCACGGTAACCTTCGCACGGTCGACACGCACATTAAGACGTTACGCCTGAAACTCGGGGAGGCTGGCGGTTACATTCAAACTGTATGGGGCATCGGATATAAATTTGAGGCAAACGGATGAAGCGATACACGATCCGGAAGCGGATTTGGATTACCATCTGGACAGCCAGCCTCTTCTCAGCGTTCGTGTTTCTGATCATGACGTTCTATTTGTACGACAAATTCTATATCCAAACGCAAGAAGAACTGCTCATCAACCGCGGAGAGAAACTCGTCACAATCTATAAGGCCGACGGTTTCTCTGACGCGTTCGCTGACAGTATGACGTATACGAACGAACTGACCGAAACGAAAGTATTCCTTTCCTCTGTTCGAGAAGATACACTCGGCTCCGGTAAGACGTTCCTACGGCAACAAGACCTCGAACGTCTCCAAGACGGGTATGCCATTTCTGTTACGCGAAAGCATCCGACCGAGGACGTCGATATATTAATGACCGCTTTCCCGCTCATACGTGACGGGGAACTCGATAATGCGCTCATCCTCTATATGGAACTCAGTAAAATCAGCGAACCGTTCCAACCGATTCGGCTCATGATCACGTTTTTACTCGTCCTCATGATTGTGAACTTGCTCCTATTCGGTAAACAGATCATCGATACGATCATTCAGCCGCTCATCCAGATGAAGCGTGCCTCACAAGTATATGCGCAAGGCGATTTCTCACACCGCATCCCAATCGTTTATGATGATGAGATCGGCGAGTTGGCGGATACCCTCAACTCGATGGCGGAGTCACTCGGACTCGTCGAAGAACAGCGAAAAGAGTTTCTCGCGAACGTCAGTCACGAACTCCGTACCCCACTTTCCTACATTCGTGGGTACACGGAGATGCTTCAAGATGACACGTTGGATGAAAAAACACGGGCGCAATATTACGACATCATCGAAAACGAGACGAACCGTCTTCAACGTCTCGTCACGGACTTACTCGACCTCGCACAGCTAGAGCGCGATTCGTACCCGATGACAAAAGAACCCGTCGTGTATTCGCAAGTGCTTGAAGATGTCCTTTATCGACTCGAACCGATTGCCCGGGCAAAAGGAGTGACAATCGAATCCGATTTAGACTTCGACTTGATCATTCTTGGCGACCATGACCGACTCGAACAAGTCATCGGTAACCTTCTCGATAATGCACTCCGCTACACCGAGGCGGGCAAAACGATTTATGTGAAGACATTCGCCGAGACAAACTATGCGATCACAGAAATACGCGATGAAGGTCGAGGCATCCCGAAAGAAGATCTGGATAAATTGACGGAGCGTTTCTATCGCGTCAATAAATCACGGACACGAAAAGATGGCGGCACCGGTCTCGGCCTCGCCATCGCGAAACATATTATCGAACGACATGAAGGATCGCTTCACTTCAGCTCAGAGGTTGGGCAAGGAACGACGGTTACGGTCGGCTTACCTCTATTACCAGAAGAAGCGTTCGATATGTAAAAAGGCAGCCGCGAGGCTGCCTTTTAAATGTCTTTCCCTTTATATTGTTCGACCGACTCTTGCTCGAGTCGCTCTCGTTCTGCATGTGTCTGCGGGTATCCGTTCGCTTGCCATTCGGCACGATGACTCGAATCAAGTTGCGTGAGACCTTGCTCCGCTTCATCCTGATCAGCATCCACACTTTCCCGTTCGTCCATCTTTTGCCACGTGTCTTCTTCCTCACGTTGCGAAAGCAGTGCCGCCACTTTTGGTGCAACGAGTGCTGCGCCTGCGACACCAAGTACAATCCCCATCAATACTTTACGATCCATCCTGTCCCCTCCTTCACTATGAAGTCTTCATTCCACCATTTCATCATCTTAAAACCCAAACCGAAAACGTTTACAAATTTTCAAGGAGTGGAATTTGTAGTGAGAAGGAGGCGATTGGATGGAAAAGAAACGATCTACATCGAAACGTCCGTTTGATAACCCGGACGCTGTCGATACGGACAAAGAGAGTATTTTTGACGAGGACGGCATGCAAACCGTCGACCCGATTCCCGTCGAGGAATTGAATGAGCGGGTGAAGGATGAGAAGAATAAACGTCACTCCAAAGATGAATCGGCGAGTGAAAAGAAATATAAAGACGAATAAACAAGCTGCGGACAATCGTCCGCAGCTTGTTACGTTAAGTCCTTCGGTGAAAATCCGTAAGGCAACATTTCTTCTTTTGTCATCACTTTTGTGTCACCGTTCAAGTTCGCAAGGATTAAGGTAAAATCCTCTCCTGCGAATTCGGCGATGACTTGACGGCACGCTCCACACGGTGAAATCGGACCTTCTGTATCGCCGACAACAACGACCGTCTCAATCGAGTCACTACCTTCCGAGACAGCTTTGAAGATGGCTGTCCGTTCGGCACACATCGAAAGTCCGTACGAGGCGTTCTCTACGTTACATCCCGTAATCTCTTTACCAGATGCATCGATGACGACGGCTCCGACGTTAAATTTTGAATACGGTGTATAGGCGCGTTTGCGCGCTTCAATGGCTTTATGCACAAGTTCTTGTACGCGTTCTTGTGAAATCATTGGATGTTCCTCCACTTCTAAATTTGAGAAGAAGTCTGACATCTGAACTATAACGTGAAAACGCTTACTCAGCAAGTGTTTTCACGGACTCGTCAATATTTTTTCTTTTTCTTTTTCTCGAACACGACGACCGATTCAACGTGAGACGTCTGCGGGAACATATCATACGGTTGAACGTAAATGACCTTGTATCCCGCTTTCATCAACTGATCGGCATCTCGCGCGAGCGTTTGCGGGTTACATGATACGTAAACGATTCGTTTCGTCTTCGATGAAATAATCGAGTTGATCAATTGATGATCCATCCCTGTTCGTGGCGGATCGACGACCACGACATCTGGAATCCAGCCATCTTTCACCCAACGCGGGATCCAGTGTTCGGCACGTCCTTCGACATACGTGACGTGGTTATAGCCGTTTTCACGCATATGGTCATTCGCATCTTCGACCGCTTCGGGGACAACTTCCATCCCGCGAATTTCTTTCGCATACGGTGCCAACCAAAGACCGATTGAACCGACACCTGCATAGGCATCGATGACACGTTCTTCGCCCGTGAGCCCTGCCGCTTCAACGACTTCGCGATACATTTTTTCAGTTTGCGCCGGGTTCAATTGGAAGAATGCACGTGGTGATAGATGATAATGCACATCATCAAGTTGTTCATCCATCTTCTCTTGTCCTGCGATATGGACCGTCCGATAACCAAAAATCACACCTGAACGATTCGCGTTGATGTTGATATGGAATGAGACGACGTTTGGCAATTCCATGATTCGGTCACTTAATTCATCTAAATCCGGAACATCTTCATGTCCGACGACCAAAACGACTTGTACATCATTCGTTTTGTAACCTGAGCGAACGACGACCGTCCGAGCATAACCTGTGTCCCGGCGTGCATCGTAGACGGGAATGTCGAGTTCGTTTAAAATACGGACAATCGCATTGTTGATGTTTGTCGTGTCACGTTGTTGAACCATACAGTGCTCGATTGGTACGAGATGGTTCGAATTCGGCTTGTAAAGACCAGACACGATTTCCCCACGGCGTGTACCGAGTGGGAACTGTGATTTATTGCGATAATACCATGGATCATCCATACCGATTGTCGGACGGATATCCGATTTGTCCACGTTGAGTTTTGTCTTTTGACGGAAAGCGTTTCGAACGATTTCTTCCTTATACTCCATCTGCAAACGTGAACTCATATGTTGGATTTGACATCCACCACACTCGTCGTAAATCGGGCAAGGTGCTTTGACGCGATCTTTTGAGTCATTATCGCGTTTGACGACACGTGCCTCCGCGTAGTTTTTCTCGACACGCGTGATTTCGACTTTTGCTCGTTCTCCCGGCAATAAGTTCGGAATGAAGATAACCATGCGATTGATTGTCGCAATGCCTTCTCCATTGATGCCAAGTCGTTCGACTGTGACATCTTTAAAATCTCCTGTAATTAATTTCAATCTGATTCATCCTTTCGAGACGATTGTTCTAGGTCTTTGGCGTAACGCACAACTTTGGCGCGCAACGAATCAATGTCGGCTAACAGGCGATGTAAATCTTCAGGTGTCGTATGCTCATCTAGCGTATTGACCGATAGACATAGCAATTCCGTTCTCGATTTTAGGACGTTCATCTTTCCGGCGGTATCTGTACGTGATTTACCCATCTTGTAATCGCTCCTTTGGTTCGTGACAAAGAGTTGCTATTATAGCATACTATTTCGTGTAACTTGATGAAAAGGTGGAATCCACATGCAAAACATCTCCCCAACCTTCGACCCTTGGGAAGCCTATCTCGACCAAGTCGAACATGGTCGACTCGTCTTATCCAACGTCGAAGTAACTACAACAAAATTGTGTAACATGCGCTGCGAGCACTGTGCGGTCGGTTATATGCTCGACCAAACGGAAGAACCGGAAGTGCCGCTCGAACTGTTGATTCAACGGTTAGATGAAATCGAACATTTACGCGCTTTCTCGATTACAGGTGGCGAGCCGATGTTATCGATGAAGTCGGTTCGCAACTATGTCGTCCCGCTGTTGCGTTATGCGAAAGAACGTGGGGCACGTACGCAAATCAACTCGAACTTGACACTACCGTTATCTCGCTATCATCTTATTACCCCTTACTTGGACGTTTTGCACATTTCGCATAACTGGGGCACCGATGCCGATTTCCTTGAAGGTGGATTTGCAATGATGGATCGGAAACCGAGTGAAGAGGCACGATTGAAAATGCTCCAGACGATGAAAGACAACGCACGCGCGCTCACGGCCGAAGGCGTCATTGTGTCGGCAGAAACGATGATTAACAAACGAACGATTCCTCATTTGAAAGAAATCCATGAAGAAATTGTATCGCTCGGTTGCCAAAGGCATGAGGTTCACCCAATGTACCCCGCAGACTGGGCTAGCGCCCTCGAATCTGCGTCACTCGCGGATACGCGCCAAGCCATTCACGACTTGCTCGATGTCCGAGATGAGAACGTCTGGATGTTGTTTGGAACATTACCCTTCTATGCATGTTCTGATTTGCCGGAAGATCGCGCTTTATTGAAACGACTTCATGAATCGAAAAACGTGACGGTCCGAAACGATCCGGACGGCCGTTCACGCCTTAACACGAATATCTTCGATGGTCAGATTATCGTGACCGATTTTGGTGATGAGCTCGGTACACTCGGTACGGTATATGACACGTCTTTCCAAGAAGCTTACGATACATGGACGAACAGTCAGTTGAATGCTACACTCTCTTGTCACTGTCCTGCCGTGAAATGTCTCGGGCCGAACGCACTCGTCAAACAAGCCTATTATCCGACAGTCGATTTCCAATCCCGTAAAGCTACCTCGTTTTAATTATTTCTATTCGGGAAATGTTCTGTATATTAACTGAATCGAGGTGTGTATAGATGACAGCGATTTATGTATTGATGATCACTGTAATGGCCATTATTATTTTCGGTGGTGTGCTTAGCATCTTATTGACAGCCGCATTCGTTTCAGACAAAGTAGAGCATGATGAAATGTTTAGTCAAGGCAGTTGGGATGATGAATTGCTTCACTTGAATCACTCTCCACAACCGATTGACGACACGAAAAGCTGAGAACCTTCTCGGCTTTTTACTTTGACTTCATGAGGTGAATCCATGCTCCGCTTTCGTTTTATGATTTTACTATTGATCGTTTTTATATCCGGCTTGATTCAAGGTGCGCTCATTCCCCTCCTGTCCACGTTGATTGAACGTGACGGAGCACCTGCTTGGGTGAACGGATTGAATGCAACGATGCTCTATGTCGGGGTAATCGTTTCTGCGCCGCTCCTTGAGCGCTTCGTCCGAAAATACGGATTCCGTCCGACCATCGTCCTCGGAATTGTGTTAACCGCATTCGCGACTTTCGCTTTGCCTATCTGGCCGTCTTTACTCGTGTGGGCGATGATGCGGTTCTTTATCGGGTTTGGTGACTCTGCCCTCCACTACGGTTCACAAGTGTGGGTGACATCTTCTACAGATAAGCGTAGTCTCGGTCGCGCGATGGCGTATTATGGGATGTCGTTCAGTCTTGGTTTCGCCGTCGGACCTTTACTTGCACCACTTGTCGATCTATGGTTTTGGTTACCGTTTTTGATCATCGTCTTTTTCTGTCTTGCCTCATTGATGCTCGTCTTTAAAGTCGAGAATGAGTTCCCTGAAATCGAGAAAGTGAAGACGGATTCGAAGGGACGCATCCGGTTGATTCTAGTCGGTGCGGGATACACGCTTCTCCCTGCGTTTACATACGGATTCCTGGAAGCGAGCTTGAATGCCAACTTCCCAATCTTTACGTCGCGTAACGGGATGAGCCTGACAGAGACGAGTACACTGATTACGACGTTCATCGTCATGTCGATCGTCGTCCAACTCCCTCTCGGTCGACTCGCTGACTTGTATGGGAAGAAACGAATTTTGCAAATCGTCCTGGCGTTCGGTACACTCGTCTTCGCTTTAGCGAATCTTGTCGTCGATCAGTATGTCGGTCTCCTCGTGTTGTTCGCTCTTGCCGGCGCAGGGTTAGGGTCGACGTATTCACTTGGTCTAGCACACATGACAGAGGTGCTCCCTCGCTCCCTCCTCCCGACTGGTAACATGCTGTATAGCATCTCATTCAGTATCGGCTCGATTTCAGGACCAATGATCGGCGCCTATTGGTTATCGCTTCCGAAAGAGGTTTATTTCTTCATGTATACGTTGATTTTAGGCATTCTCGCCTTGCGACTCTTCACCTCTAAGTCAAAACCGATCAATATATAATAGAAAGAGGCAGATGGTTCCCATGAACCATCTGCCCCTCTTTTACTCTACAACTCGATCCATCTCTTCATCGTTTAACTGCAACGCCTGGATGAACACTTCATCTAGTGCGAACGGCTCCGTGTCCAGCGAGGCGAGGATTTCCGATTTCAACGTCACCTCTACGACACGGTCTTCGAACTGCCATCTCGTCTGAATGTCATCCCCTTGTCTCGTCGCGCGGGTCGCCACAGGACCGTGACGTTCTTTTAAACTCTGACTCACGCACTTCATCACGTACTTGACGTACTCATCTTTCGGTTGACGCGAGATGAGGATATTACGGACGATTCGATTTCTAGTCATTGTTTTTCCTCCTTCCTTTGAATGATTGCGTACGCAAGTCTTTACAAACGAAGACCGATTTCCGAGCTTAAAATTCAGAATTTTTAATTTATTTTGTCACGGGATTTTAATTCCGTCAACTCCGTCTCTTGTTTCAATGACTCACGCTTCGTTTTTTCACGCGCTTCCCTTGAAAATAAGTAGACAAATAAATCCCGACGATAACGAAAATGAGTCCGACAATCGCGTTCCACGGTATGGTCTCCCCGAGTAAAATACCTGACAACATGACACCAAATAAGGGAACTAAGAAGATATAAAGTGAAATCCGACTGACTGGATTATGTTTCATCAACGTATTCCAGAGTGTGAAGCCAATCGCTGACAACATCGCTAAATAGAAGAAGAAGGCAATCGTCTGTCCGGTGTATGGCATCGAGATCCCACTTGGATCTAACAAGTAGCCGATGACGAGCAATCCAATCGAACCAATCACCATCGCCCAAGCTGTCATCGGGGCAACGTCATATTCTTTCGAATAATCCTTCGCAATCAAATTCCCAAATGCACCACTTACCATCGCCAAAATCAATAAAATTTCACCTAACCCAAAACCAAACTCCGAACCGGTTGCTGGCCAGTTCGCGATCACGATTCCAGAAAAGCCAAACGTCAAAGCAAGTCCTTTTAAACGATTCAATTTGTCATCGTCATAGCGGATATGAGCGAGCGCCATTTGGAAGAACGATGTCGACCCGGCAATAATTGACCCTTGAACGCCAGTCGAAATGGAGAGTCCGATATAAAAGAACAAATATTGAAGGAATGTCAAAAAAGAACCGAGATGCGCATACGCTTTAAACTTCTTAGGCGTTAATCGAATTGAACGTTTCAATACCGTCTGACTGATGATGAGCAGAAGAACCCCGGCGAGTAAGAAGCGCTCGCCTGCGAACAACAACTGTTGACCATATTCGTTCGACTGAATATCCAACTTCTCATAACTCAGTTTGATGAACGGGAAGGCACTGCCCCATAACAACGTATTAAAAATCGCCAAAAACGCCACTGTCCATGGGCGTTGAAATATATTTTGCATGACACAAAAACTCCTTAATCTTTTTATTTGTGAGTCACTGATGAGCGTGTTAGAATGAACCTAGATAATAATTATTATAAATAAAGGGATTGAGTCAATTAAAGACTAAAACCTTATATTAAGCCAATTGAAGATGATAATCATCATCAATCATTATCATTTAATCGAGATTTATTATCAATTAGAAAGAAGGGATTCTATGAACGTCCAATCGGTTACACACGAAAAAAGCCACGTTTTCAAACGGGCTAGCTGGTACGAACATATCGAATTGATTATGGCGCTCATTAGCGGTGTATTGATTGTACTCGCTTATATCGCCGAAACACAAGAAGGAGCTCCTTGGATTCATGTAACGCTATACTTATCTGCCTTTTTCATCGGAGGATACGCAAAAGCGAAAGAGGGAATCACGGACACGATTGAAACAAAGTCTTTGAACGTGGAACTACTCATGATTATCGCGCCGCTTCAATCGGCTATTGGATGGAAGGCGCAATCTTGATTTTCATCTTCGCCTTATCCGGCGCCCTCGAGACATACACGATGAATAAAAATGAACGCGCACTTGAATCGTTGATGGAGCTACAACCTGAACAAGCAACTCGTTTAACCGATTCTGACGCACTTGAAGTTGTCCATATTGATGATTTGAAAGTTGGAGACCAGATTTATGTCCGTCCAGGCGAACGCATCCCTGTTGACGGGCGAATCATGAAAGGAAGCGCATCTGTCGAAGAAGCCGCTATCACAGGAGAGTCTGTCCCGGTTGACCGACAGGTCGGAGATGACGTGTTCGGCTCAAGCGTCAACTTAAACGGTGTCTTGACGATCGAAGTGACAAAACTCGCAACCGAGACGTTGTTCCAAAAAATCATTCAAATGGTACAGCAAGCGCAGGAAGAAAAGTCACCTTCTGCGCAGTTCATCGACCGCTACGAAGGGCGATATGTACAAGTTGTTCTTCTATCCGTCGCAGCCATCATCCTGCTCGGCCCCTTCTTCACGTCATGGTCTCTCGAAACAAGTATTTATCGTGGAATGATTTTACTTGTCGTCGCTTCCCCTTGTGCCCTTGTTGCCGCCATCACGCCGGCTGCCCTAGCAGCCATCGCCTCATCGGCGAAACACGGGATCCTGTTCAAAGGTGGTGCTCATATCGAGAACATGGGTCGGTTGAAAGCAATCGCATTTGATAAAACCGGAACGCTCACGATCGGGAAACCAATCGTCCAAGAAGCGCTCATCTCACCTGATTTACAGGAAGTCGAAGTCAACCGAATCGTCAGTTTGATTGAAGAGCATTCGATGCATCCGCTCGCAGAGGCCCTTGTCTCGTATACCGGAAAACATACCGGAGAGATGACGCACTTTAAAGACATCACAGGTTCCGGAATCGAGGCGACAATTGACGGGACGACATATCGCGTCGGTAAACAGAAGTTCGCTGACCGAAGTGGTGACTTCTTCAAAGAAGATGTGGAACGGCTGAAAGAAGCCGGTCACACACTCGTGTTTATTAGTGATGACTCTCGTACAATCGGCGCCTATGCCCTCCGAGACACATTGCGGTCCGAGGCTAAAGTAGCAATCAAGCGTCTGAATGACCTCGGGATCGCGACCATCATGATTACGGGAGATAATGAAGCGACTGCCCGTGCCATCGCAAACGAAGCTGGATTGACACGTTATATTGCCGAGTGTTTACCAGAAGAAAAAGTTTCACAAATCAAAGCGTTACGAGAAGAGTACGGTTCAATTGGAATGATTGGCGACGGGATCAACGATGCCCCCGCCCTTGCGACCGCTGATGTCGGAATCGCCATGGGTGAAGGAACTGATGCTGCTCTTGAAACAGCCGATGTCGTCTTGATGAAAAACGACCTTTTGCGTTTGAGCGACGCCATTCGTCAATCACGTAAACTGAACCGAATTGTCCTACAAAACGTCGTCTTTGCGCTCGGTGTCATTCTCGTCCTTATTGCCACAAACATTTTCGAACTGCTCATCATGCCGTTTGCGGTCGTCGGACACGAGGGTTCTACCATTCTGGTCATCTTGAATGGACTTCGCCTTCTCACTTCTTCATGGGAGTGACCGATTCGACAAAATAGAAACGATGATTGAAACGATATGTCGATTTCGTTATAATTGAAACAATGTGTCTAAATAGACTGAAACAGATCGAAAGATTGGCTAAAGGTGGTACATGATATGAATACGATTGCAGTCATCGGCAAAGTGTTTGTCGATATTAAAGGAACATCTTTCGCACCGCTTCATAAAGATGCGAAAAATGTCGGCGACATCACTTTCTCTAATGGCGGAACAGGTCGGAACGTTGCTCAAAACTTAGGTGTACTCGGTAATGACGTTCGCTTCGTCTCAACTGTCACGAACGACCAAATCGGGGTCGGCGTCCTCGAGGAGTTACGTGGTTTACAGGTCAATGTCGATGGTGTCGATATGCTCGACGATAACGGAATGGGAATGTGGCTCGCCGTCATGGATAACAATGGCGACCTCCAAACTTCGATTTCGAAACAACCTGACGAAGCACGGATGGAAGAAGCGATTTTACGTCGAATCGACACGGTCTTTAAAGAGAGCGATGCGGTCGCAATCGACTTAGACTTGTCTGTTAACGTCTTAAACGAAACGATTGAACTTTGCCGTGAGATGGACTTGCCACTATACGGTGTGTGTGGCCACCTTTCTGTCATTGAACGGAACCGCCATTTACTCCAAGGCTTCACTGGATTCATCTGTAGCCGCGAAGAAGCGGAAATCTTGTCCGATATGTCAATCGTCACGGTGGACGACGCACTACGCGTCGCCGAAGTACTCGCCATGAAAGGTGCACCCCTCACAATCGTTACGATGAGCGAGCTCGGTGCGGTTTATGTCGACCTTCGTACGAATGAACAAGGTCACGTCCCAACAACGAAAGTGAAAGTGGCCGACTCTACTGGGGCCGGTGACTCATTCTTCTCCGCTGTCATCTCAGAACTGATGAAACAGCATCCAATTGAAGATGCGCTTCGTCTCGGGATGCGTGTCGCAGGAAAAGTCATCGCGTCACACGAGAACGGATTGACGCAAGATATGTATGATTCATTAGAACAACCTACGCAAAAATGAGTTGAACGCATCGACGAATCGTCGATGCGTTTTGTGCAAAATTACAGGAATGAAAGGAACGATGTCAGTGGTTCGAACGAAATTAAGAAGTGCGATCATTCTCATGAATGACCAAGATGAAGTGGCTTTGATTCGCCGCGAAAAAGAGAACGTCTTGTATTACGTATTCCCTGGAGGCGGAGTGGAATACGGGCATACGACTGAAGAAACAGCCGTTCGTGAAGCGTTCGAAGAACTCGGCGTTCATGTCGAGTTAGAAGGGGTTGCCGCCTATGTTGCCTTTAATAACGAGTTAAACCCTTACTATTGGGCGAAGATGACGGGTGGCGAATTCGGTACTGGGACGGGTGAAGAGTTCCAGGAAGAACAGACAAACGGATCCTATACCCCGATGTGGATCAAACGATCGGCGTTACCCCATCTTCCGGTCCGTCCTCCATCGCTCGCTGAAAAGCTCGCCTCGCATGAGTCACGTTTTTACGATTTGACGTTATCTGAGGATTAATCATGTGTATCCTCGACCGAATTCGGGAAACATTTTTTTAATGACCGAGTCAGGAGGGTTTCATGATGGCAATGACAGAAGTAAAGGAAAAAAAGAATTGGTTCGGGTTTGGAAAAGAGTTATTCCGTCGTTTTAAAGAGCATGATGTACAAGATTACGGGGCCACGCTCGCATTTTTTTGGTTTTTATCGATTTTCCCCGGAATCATCTTCATTTTGGCACTCTTATCATTTTTTGATGTCTCACAAGATTCATTCCAAAATCAATTAAATGATTTGGCACCAGGATCCGCCGCTTCCGGATTTTTGACGAGTATTTTTGACGCAATCGGGGAGCCGCGGGGCGGTCTCTTATCGCTCGGTGCGATTTTGGCCATATGGTCTGCCGCAAAAGGGGTCGATCGCCTCATCACGACTTCCCTACACGCGTATGGCGAGGACAATGAACGGAATTTCTTTGTCAAAAAAGGATTAGCGCTTGGAATGACGATTTTACTCGGAATCGGGATGTTACTCCTCATTATCTCAAACGTGTTCGGGGCGCAAATCATTTCGTTCGTCACCGAATATTTACCCGTCAACATTACCGGGGCAGAAGAGATGATGATCAATGTGTTCCGCTACGTTTTAACGACGGTTGTCTTGATTTTGACGCTTTCGATTTTTTATAAAGTTTCACCGCAACAACATGTATTCTGGAAAAGTACGATTCCAGGAGCCATCTTCGGTGTCATCGGTTGGCAGCTTGTATCTTTCGGATTCAGTTTGTACGTCTCAAACTTCGGAAGTTACGACTCGACCTATGGATCGCTCGGTGGAATCATCGTCACGTTGCTTTGGTTACAATTGACGGGAATGATCATCCTCATCGGGTCTGAAATTAACGCGACGTGGATGCGTTTCTTTAAAACGCCAAGTGAACAAGAATATGAACGTGACTTCAAGAAGAACAAAAAGAAAGCGAAACAAAAACAAGAAGAGGATGACTATGAAGACATCCCAACAAATACGTACGGCTAATACAAAAGGAGCACGTTCGAGTTGAACGCGCTCCTTCCTTATGCCTCTACTGGGTCAAGACGTCCTGTCGCCGGGTCAATCACGAACCCGTGGACATTCGTGCCTGGTGGTAATAATGGATGATTGTTGATTAAGTTGATTGAATGAACGACGTTCTCTTCGACCGAATCAAATCCATGTAGCCATTGCTCCAAATCCATCCCTGACGATTTCAACGTCTTCAACGTCTGAGGATCGATTCCTCGTCGTTCCATCTCTTCAATCACAACAGACGGCTCGATTGCCGCCATCCCACAATCGTAATGACCGACCACGACAACTTCCTCCGCGCCTAGCGCATAAAGCGCGACTAAAATCGAACGCATGGCTGAACCAAATGGATGCGACAAGACAGCCCCCGCATTTTTGATGATTTTAGCGTCTCCGTTCTTAAGTCCTAGCGCTTGAGGTAACAGTTCCGTCAAACGTGTATCCATACACGTCAAAATCACGATTTTCTTATCCGGAAATTTATCAGATACGAACGGCTCGTACTGTTTTTCCTCTACGAAACGTTTGTTAAATTCAAGCATTTCTTTTACGACTGACACGTTAACGCCTCCCCTTTTCTCACATCACAAATCTTGAAACAATGAGTCCGACGACCATCCATGCCCCGAACAACGTATTCACCTTCGCCGTCATCGCCATCGCAGGCATCAATTCGGCCGGTTCAGCCTTTTGCCAAAACCGTTGAATCGCTCGAACCATGACCGGCACGGTGAATAGTGATAGCAAGACCCATGGTGTGACTCCATAATACACGACGGCGACGATGATGCCGACTAATGCGGCGATAAAGAATGCCGCGAGCACATATACGGCACGTCGATGACCGACTAGACACGCGATTGTTTTTCGCCCGTTCTCTTTATCGTTATCTAAGTCTCGAATATTGTTCGCAAGTAAGATCGCCCCAATCAACAAGGCCATCGGGAACGACACGAGCAACAATTCCGTCGTCACCGTATTGATTTGAATATAGCCAGCGATTCCAATGATGACATATCCCATGAAGAGACCGGCAACAATCTCACCAAACGGCGTATACGCAATCGGTAACGGGCCTCCCGTGTACAAGTATCCAACAAGCATGGATAACGCACCGACCCAAAGCAGGTGCCAACTCGTTGACGCTGCGATATAAAGTCCGAGTATCGCCGAGACAGCATACATGCCAAGGGCGATTGACAGGATTTGATTTGGCGTAAACCCGTCGCGCACAATGGACCCACCAATCCCGATCGATCCTTCATGGTCTAACCCTCGCTTATAGTCATAATACTCGTTAAATAAGTTCGTTGCGATTTGAATGAGGACTGACGCGACTAACATCGCAAGAAAGAGTCCCCACTTCAGTTCGGTTTGATCGAGGACGATGAACGTCCCGAGCAAGACCGGAATAAAACTTGCTGTCAGGGTATGTGGGCGAATCATTCGCCAATATGCCCCTTTTGATTTCTGTTTCATCTCGTTCCCTCCCTTCGTTAGTTTACGTCTCGATGAAAAAATCTGTCAACGTCAGCCATCTCTCTCATGTTCCTTACAATTTCTCGAGCATTTCATAGGCAAGTGGATTGCGAACTCATGATACACTAAAGAGTGAGAATTCTATCGGATTGAGGAGGCTTTTCTTTCATGCCAGATACTCAAACACATATAAAACAACGAATCGAGCAAGCTCACAAACGGGCGCGAGCTTGGCAACGTCCTGTCCTCGCATCCTACACGTGGGAAATTTCGGCGTTCGATGCGTTTCAAATCATTCAAAACACGGATACGTCCCATTATTACTTCATGACACCGGACCGTACGCTTGAAATGCTCGGTTGCGGAGATGCGCTCGTCTTGAGTGCCTCAGGCCCCGAACGATTTCAGCGACTCCAGTACGATTGGAGTCTCCATCGGCGAGATGTCGACGCAACCGTCCATGCGTTTGCCGGCTTTTCATTTGATACGTTCATGCGTCCAAAAAAGAGTATGTGGGATGCCTTTGGGGAGGCATCACTCGTCGTTCCAAAATTTTTATACCGTCGTTATAAAGACCGACACACATTGACAGTCGCGACCCTTGTCTCTTCGAAACAATCGGTCGAGCAGTATTTAATTCAATTAGCCGATCAATTGGCGCAATTCAGCTCACTTCGTCCGGCCGAAGAGTCAACACCGTCCTATTCGAAAGTAAAAGACGGTGTGGAACATTACAAATCAAGTTTTCAGCAAGCCAAGCAGTTGATTGAGGAAGAGCGAGTCGAAAAAATCGTCATCGCGCGAGAAGAAATTTATCAACGTTCTGACGACGCCTTTCCTTTCGCCAAGAGTTTAAAGCATTTGGCGGACCATCAAGAGTCGAGCTATATCTACTTATATCAACCAAAACGTGACATCGGCTTCTTCGGGGCGACACCTGAACGATTGATTCAAAAAGAAGGGATGCGACTGAATACAGCTGCCATCGCCGGAACAATCAAGCGACCTCAGACTGAAATCGAAAGCGACCTCGCGAAGGAACAACTGTTACATGATGCGAAAAATCGTGAAGAACATCAAATCGTCGTAAAAGATATTAAGCAAGCTTTGACACCTTATACCGCGCCGATTCACACGAGCGAGACACCGCAAATTCTTGCGAATCGGTCGGTGTTTCATCTGCATACTCCAATCCAGGCGACACTTGAAACAAACGCTTCCTTGTTGTCGTTAGCGGAAGCACTCCATCCAACTCCAGCCCTCGGAGGATCACCGAAGCGGACATCGGTCCGATTGCTTCGTGAAATCGAGCGGTTCGACCGTGGATGGTACGGTTCTCCATTTGGCTGGGTCGATAACGAAGGGGATGGCGAGTTCGTCGTCGCCATCCGCTCGGCACTCGTCCAGCATCAGTTCGTCGCACTTTACGCAGGAGGCGGGATTGTCAAAGACTCTGTACTCGAGCAAGAGCTTGAAGAAACCGAAATGAAAATGAGTCCAATCAAACAAGCTTTGCAGTTTGATTCGCACGATTAAGGAGGCACCCTACATGAATAAGATGTTGACCGACTGGGTAGCATCCATGGTGAATCGACTTGTTGAATCTGGCGTGACCGACGTGGTCATCAGTCCGGGTTCTCGTTCGACCCCACTCGCGATAGCGGCTTATTTACACCCGCAAATCCGCCATCACATCATCGTCGATGAGCGCTCCGCTGCATTTTACGCTCTCGGATTGACTCGATCGACGGAGATGATTCGCCCTGTCGCACTCATTTGCACGAGCGGTACGGCTGCGACAAATTACTTCTCGGCGGTGACGGAGGCATTCATTTCGCAATTGCCGCTCATCGTCTTGACGACCGATCGACCACATGAACTTCGGAACGTCGGGGCACCACAAGCAATCAATCAAGTCCGATTATACGGTGAACAAGTAAAGACGAGTCTCGACTTACCTGTACCTGAAGAAGCCACGCTGTCGTTCATGCAGCAGACAGTCACCCGATTCACGAATCTTGCCATGCAGGCACCGATGGGACCCGTTCACTTGAATGTCCCGTTCCGAGAACCGTTACTCCCAGACCTTGAACAGTTGAAGCTGACGCTGAAAGGTGAACCTGCTATACCGGAAAGACAGAGCGTTCGCCCGTCAAATACCGACCGGAAAATCTTTTTGGAACGTACGAGTCAAAAGCAACTCGCATTCGTTGTCGGCCCTTACACACCGATGTCATGGCAAAAAGCCATTTACAAATCAGCGACCGAGCATCATATCCCAATCTTTGCGGATCCACTCAGCGGCATGCGTCGTTTCGACGGTGTCTTGACGAACTACGACACGTGGCTCGCAAGTGAACATAAAGCCGACTGGTTACCGGATGTGTTCATCCGATTCGGTGCCGCACCCGTTTCAAAACGACTCAATCAGTGGATGACTGCGACGGAGCTAGTTGTGATTGAAGAGCCGGGCTCTTATCGTGACCCAAGTAGCCGTGCGACCATCTGTTACGGAGACGCACTCGACTTTTTACCACTCATTGAATCAATAAATGATTCACGTTACGTCGAACGACTACGTTTCTTCGAGAATGTCACGGAAACGGCGAAGCCTTCACTCCAGGGAGAAGCCGAATTGACGAAACGGTTGCTCGATACGTCAATCGAACGTCTCTTCGTCAGTAACAGTATGCCGATTCGTGATGTCGATACGACATTATCCGCCGGAAAGAGCGTGCAAGTTCTTGCAAACCGAGGCGCCAACGGGATTGACGGTGTTCTTTCGAGCGCACTCGGTAGCTGCTATGACACGTCTCATGCCGCTCTACTGATTGGTGATTTGGCATTCTATCATGATAGCAATGCCCTACAACTGTTAAAACATCATCCTGGGAAGTTTTCAGTCGTGATTTCGAATAATAATGGTGGAGGGATTTTCTCCTTTTTACCGCAAGCTTCCGTCGATACCCAACTTTTCGAAGATTTGTTTGGGACACCGCTTAATTTGAACATTCGTGGGTTTGCCGAGACTTACGGGTTGTCCTATCGTCTAATTGAGCAACCACAGGAGATTCAAGAAGCGATTGAAGACGGCATTCATTTGATTGAGTTCCCATCGGATCGTGAGCAGAATGTAACAACTCACCGAGGATGGACGCAGTCTGTCTGCGCTCGTCTCATCACGGAGAACGAGGCATGATCGTCGAGTTGCGAGGTGTCGACTATGAAGTACGCATTCGGGGAGAAGGAAAACCAGTATTATTTTTACACGGGTTCACGGGAAATGCTCAATGGGTCGATTCATTCCCTGGCTTACCGGTTCGACGCGTGTCACCTTCATTATTGCAACATGGCGCAACGGAACGCCCTCCCGTCACTCGTTCGACGATGAGTCAACAAGTGAAGGATCTTTCACGCCTACTCGATTTAGACGATCGTCCTTGGACAGTCGTCGGTTATTCACTCGGCGGTCGAATCGGATTGACACTCGCCGCGTGCGACAAACGCGTCGAACATGTCATCGGGGTCAGCACGACACCCGGTCTCCGATCTTCTAAAGAACGGACAGCTCGTCGACGTCAAGACGAAGAACTTGCCCGATTCATCGAAACCGAAGGACTCTCCGCATTCGTCAAGCGATGGGAGAACCTTCCGCTTTGGCGACAAACTGAAGAGATGAAACAATCACTTAGGAAGGACCGACTCGCACAACATCCGACTGCTCTTGCGAACAGTTTGCGCGCCATCGGTACAGGTCATATGCCTTCGCTCTGGGGGGCATTGCACCGCCTTCCCCACGTCGATTTGATTGTCGGGGCAGAAGATTCTAAGTTCAAAGCGATTGCACGAGACATGCAGAAAGAACGGTCTGATATTAAAATCTATGAAATTTCAGATGCGGGGCATGCTCCTCATATCGAGAATGCACCAGAGTTTGGTACAATAATAAAGAAATTGATTTTAGGGGGTATTTAAAATGGAATCAGTAGCGAACTGGACATCGGTCCGTACGTATGAAGACATTAAATATGAAACATGGAATGGGATTGCTAAAATCACCATCAACCGTCCAGAGGTACGCAACGCGTTCCGTCCGTTGACGGTCAATGAATTGATTGATGCATTCGCACGCGCACGCGACGATAAAGAAGTCGGCGTCATCATCTTGACGGGTGAAGGCGAAAAGGCATTCTGTTCAGGTGGAGACCAAAAAGTTCGTGGGCATGGCGGATACGTCGGGGAAGATGAAATCCCACGCTTGAACGTCCTCGACCTCCAACGCCTCATTCGCGTCATTCCAAAACCGGTCATTGCCATGGTCGCAGGTTTCGCAATCGGTGGAGGACATGTCCTTCACGTCGTATGTGACTTAACGATTGCAGCAGACAACGCTCGCTTCGGACAAACAGGTCCTAAAGTTGGTTCGTTCGATGCAGGATATGGTTCTGGTTACTTAGCACGCATTATCGGTCATAAGAAAGCTCGTGAAATCTGGTACCTTTGCCGCCAGTACGATGCACAAGAAGCACTCGAAATGGGACTCGTTAACACAGTCGTCCCTCTCGATCAACTCGAAGCAGAAACAGTCAAGTGGTGCCAAGAAATCTTACAACACTCACCAACTGCACTTCGCTTCTTAAAAGCAGCAATGAACGCGGACACAGACGGTCTTGCCGGACTTCAGCAACTCGCTGGAGACGCAACGCTTCTCTACTACACAACCGATGAAGCGAAAGAAGGACGCGATGCGTTCAAAGAAAAACGTGACCCTGACTTCGGTCAATTCCCACGTTTCCCTTAATTTTGTTGAGAGAGTAGCGATTCCGCTACTCTTTTTTTGGAGGTTACAGACATGTATGAATGGATTGATCAACATCCGGCATCACAGATTGCACTCGTGACACGTGAAGAGAGACTGACGTGGGAAGCGTTACGTACCGAGAGCCTGCAACTTGCCCAATACATCCATGAACAGGCACCCACTGCCGAAAAGATTGGCATATTCGCTAAAAACAGCAAAGACTATATCATCGCCATCCATGCGGTGCACCTGCTTGGCAAAGTACTCGTTCCAATCAATACACGGTTGACCGAAGAGGAAGTGCGCACTCAGTTAAACACAGCAAGAGTCGATTTGCTTCTCGTCGAAGATGAGATTGATTTGCAAGTCACACAACTTTTCGTGACATGTCGGGCGCGTTCATGTTTCACGGTGACACATGAGTGGAAAGAAAATGACACCATGTCTCTCATGTTCACGTCCGGTACGACGGGGCGGGCCAAGGCTGTACAACAGACGTATGGCAATCATCTCGCAAGCGCACGTGCTGCCGAAGCGCATCTAAACTATCGTCCATCTGACCGCATGCTTACGGTGACGCCACTTTTTCATATGAGCGGGCTCTCTCAAGTGTATCGGAGTGCAATCATCGGTTCGACGCTATATGTCGAACCCCGTTTTGATGTCGACCGAACCCTTCATTTAATTGAAACTGAAGGCATTACCCAGTTGTCACTCGTCTCCATCATGCTACAGCGACTACTAGATGCCGGTTTAGAAAAACACCGCCTTCGGACGTTGCTCGTCGGAGGTGGACCGGTCCCTCGCCCGTTACTAGAAGAAGCAGAGCGACGACAGTTACCGGTCGCTCAAACATATGGGATGACCGAAACGTGTTCTCAAGTCGCCACGCTACTTCCAAGCGAAGCGCTCTCACATATCGGTTCGAGCGGGAGAGCCATCGCACCGACCGTGATCCGAATCAGTCAGGACGGGGAGATTGAGGTAAAAGGACCAACTGTGACGAGTGGGTACTTCGAACAACCTGAATCAGATGCTTGGACACCAGACGGTTACTGGAAAACAGGTGATCTCGGAACGATGAAAGACGGGTATTTATATGTACACGATCGCCGAAGCGACCTCATTATTTCTGGTGGCGAAAACGTGTATCCTGCTGAAATCGAGGCTGCGATGTTACGATGTGCCGGTGTCCGAGACGTTGGGGTTACGAAACAAGCACACCCGACCTGGGGAGAAGTCCCGCTCGCCTTCGTCGTCGGATCATATGACCCGACGGAGATGCAGAAAATCCTCGATTCCCAGTTAGCCAAGTATAAACATCCGCTTGCGATTCATCACGTAGAGGACCTACCCCGAAACGCGAACGGAAAATTAATGCGTCATCGCTTAAAGGAGCTACTGCCATGATCAAACGTGCTGACCTTTCAATCGTCCCTTTGACATTTAAACACCCCATCGTAACGGCGCACGCCGTTTTGTCGGTGAGACGAACACTCATCCTTCGACTTGAAACTGTAGATGGTGTCGTCGGATATGGCGAAGGTGTCGCCTTTGAGACACCTTGGTACACGGAAGAAACGACTCAGTCCATGATTGATACATCAAAATTGATTCTTCATCTATTAAAGGGCATGACGGTCACGACGGACGTGTTTCCGACCCTCGTCTCATCGGTTATCGGTCAACGAATGGCGAAAGCGATGTGGGAAAGTGCATTATGGGAGATTGAAGCTGCACGCGCGAACATGTCACTTAAGTCGTATATGAAGGCCAGGGATACCGTCTCCTGCGGTAGAACGATCGGGATTGGGCTACCCCATCAGACGATGAACTCGATTGAAGCAGCGCTATCCGATGGTTTCGAGCGAATCAAATTAAAAGCCTCCCCTAATGAATTACTCCCGGCACTACGCGAAATCCGAGCTGTCTTTCCAGATGCGCCACTCATGATTGACTTAAACGGAAGCGCGTCCGATCAACCGATAGAATGGTTCGAACAAATCGACGCCCATCAGTTATTGATGATTGAACAACCGTATCCGAGCCGCCAGTTCGCCAAATCGGCGACTCTTCAACAAAAACTCAAAACACCGATTTGCCTCGATGAGTCGATTACGTCTTACGACGATGTGGAGACGATGACGCAACTCGGCGCGGGTAAAATCGTCAATATTAAGCCTGCACGTGTCGGTGGTTTCAGCGAGGCGTCACTGGGATGTATGAATCCGGAATCGGAAGGTATCACACGCTTTTATTCGCTTCGCTCAGCGGCGCGAGCTTTCCGGCGGATATGTCGGGAACGAGCGCTTACTTCGAACAAGATTTGCTCGATACACCGCTCGAGGTCGAGAATGGGAAGTTGACGCTTCCGGATTCGGTACAACCCAACTGGGATGTGATTGAACAGCTACGCGAAGAAGTGATTTTCTTACAAACATAAAGAAGGTGCGGTTCACGAGAACCACACCTTCTTTTAACGGAATGACCCCGTTAACACTTCATATCCATCTTCTGTGACGATGACCGTATGCTCGAACTGTGAGACGAGGCTCTTGTTCGGTGTGAAGAGTGTCCATCCGTCTTCTTCCGACTGATAGACGATTTCGTCTTTCGTCGAGATGAATGTTTCGACCGCAATCACTTGCCCAGCTTTTAAGAGCTGATTCTCTTCGCGGCTGTAGTAGTTTGAAATCGTCTCCGGCTCTCCGTGCAACGTCCGACCGAGTCCGTGTCCGGCCAAGTTACGAATGACCGTGAATCCATTCTTTCTCGCGTCCGAATAAATGGCTTTCCCGATCTGGTTGACTTTCACGCCCGCTTTGACTTTGCTAAGACCCGCTTCGAGCGACGTCAACGACACTTCGACCAATCGTTCATGTTGAGGTGATTTTGCTGCGCCTGCAATGACCGTACGACCCGTGTCCGCATAATAGCCATCCTTCACAGCCGAGACGTCAACGTTGACGATATCGCCTTCTTGAATGACTTCCTCTCCAGGAATCCCGTGGGCGGCGACGTCATTGAGTGAGATACATGTGTATCCTGGGAACTCATACATCGTAATCGGTGCAGAAGCCGCACCCTCTTCTTCTAAAATACGTTGCCCAATCGCATCCAATTCTTTTGTCGTCATGCCCGGTTTGACGGCTTTCGCCATCTCATCTCGTGCAAGTGCGACGATTCGACCGATTTCGCGTAACGCATCGTAATCATAATCTAACATCATAACTCTTCCTTTCAGTCTAATAATCGATTCTGGTACAGATATTCTTCGGATATGTCGGCGAACAAGAACATGCCGTCGGGTAACGGATAACTGAACGTACGCGTCACTTCGTTTGAACTGAAATCACGATAGTCTCCTGATAAATAGCCACGTCCTCGAACGTCCATGGCCGCCATCGTTTGAATGAAATATGGACGGAAACTCCAGTTGTAACCCCGATACGTATTATCGACACGCCATTCTCCGTTCACACAGTAGACGTTTGCACTCGTCTGAAACCCTGTCTTATCCGTCAAATAGTAACGGACAAACACTTCCTCGAGCTTCGGCGCGATGTATTGAATCCATTCGTCCTTCTTGTCCTTCGACCACTTCCCGGACTGAACGAGTTCTCCGATTCGACGATGTAACTCAAACTCAAGTTCGTATAAACGATTCAATCGCTTCTGGTCATGCAAAAAGAAAGAAGGTACTTCTTGCGCCAAGACACCCATTCCTTTGATTTCTCGTTGTGGAAGCTCGTCTTCTAGACCAAGCAAACCACCCATATAATAGCGACCGCCGTGTTGCCAAGCATAACGAAGCTGTCCGATATGGTTGATCGATTTGTACAGAAGCGGTGCACCGAGCTTCGAAGCGATATATTCCATCGTTTGAAGCATGTTCGGATAGGTGACCGACAACGTCTTTTTCTCCACCATCGTACCAAGATCGACAAGCAACAATTCTGGCGCGAGTGTCATAATGTCCTCGATACTCGTCGACTCTGCGAAGTCTAGGGCAATTTTCAGTCCATATGAACGGTAGTATTGAATGACACGCGATAGGCGAGGAACATCAACCAAATCCGTCCCTTGAAGCGTCACATAAATGCGATGTAACGGGAAGTTCAATTCGCGAAGCGGAGCTAAAAAAGCTTCTCCCCCTTCTTCAAGAATCCATTCCGACCGACATCTGAATGTGACAAATGGCTTGGCGTCTCGAAGTTGTGCTGCTGCCAGTTGCTCCATCCGTTGGGCGATGTCTAATTGATACTCGAGCGGAACGTCATCATCATAAAAAAATGGCGTCAACGATTCTCCTCGGAATCGCCCATGTACCATATAGCCTTCCACTTGAAACGTCGCCGCTCCAAGGATTGGTTCATACGTCACCATCACTTCTTCGGGATGGACCATCACTTCTACCGCATCCATAACTCATCACCTCTTCGTTAAATGCGAAAACGAGCTACAATCAGCTCGTTCGCGTGTGTACATACATATAGGCACCGAAACAAGCAATAAAATAGGCGATACTCATTACGCCATATGCAATGCCCATCTTTCCGCCTACTCCAATGGCTAACACTAAAAAAATCATCGCTCCAAATAACAATGTCGCCACGGGGATATAACGAAAGTTAGGACGGTCTGTCTTTGACACGATTGGTTTGAGTGCGAGCACACAACCAAGTAGCACAAGGAGACCGAAACTTAATTCCACCATCCGTTGACACCTCATCCTTCTATCTCTACTCAACTAGTGTAGCACGACACAATAAAAAAAGCCGCAAATCCACTTAAGGAAATGCGGCATTTCACAATGATTAGTCACGCGGACGGCGTGGGCCACGGTCATCCGAGCGACGACGATCGTCACCACGGTATGATCCTTTACGGTCTCCGCTACGTCCATCACGACGTTCGCCACCGCGTCCACCACGACGATCCACCGCCACGACGGTCGTTACGACCACGGTATCCACCGCGATCGCCACCACGGCCACCTTGACGTTTGACACGAACTGGTTCAGCGTACGAGATTTCAACTGGTGTTGAATCTGGCTCTTTCGTCAATCCACGAAGGGCTGCAGCGAGAATTTCAACTGCTTCATACTCTTCAAGAAGTTCAGTCGCAAGTTGCGTGTACGCTTTGAAGTCGCCCGCTTGAACGCGTTCGATCAACTCTTCAGCTGCTTGCTTTTGATTTCCTTCAAGTACTTCCGCGATTGTCGGTACGTGACGACGGTTCATGCGTTTGTTCGTTACACGTTCGATTGCTTTTACTTGTCCAAACTCACGTGGTGTGATGAATGTGAGGGCAGTACCTGTTTTACCAGCGCGACCTGTACGACCGATACGGTGTACATAGCTCTCTGGGTCTTGTGGTACATCGAAGTTGTAAACGTGCGTGACACCTGAAATATCAAGTCCACGTGCAGCAACGTCAGTCGCTACTAAGATATCGATTGTTCCGTTTTTGAAACGACGAATCACTTGGTCACGTTTTGATTGCGTCAAGTCTCCGTGAAGACCATCTGCTGTATATCCGCGCTTGATAAGTGCTTCTGTCACTTCGTCAACGCGTTTCTTCGTACGAGCGAAGATGATGCTGAGTTCTGGTGAGTCGATGTCGATCAAACGGCAAAGCGTATCGAATTTTTGACCTTCACGCAATTCGATGAACTGTTGGTTGATGTTCTCAACTGTCATTTCTTTCGCTTTGACTTTGATGATTGTCGGCGACTTCATGAAACGCTCTGCAATCTTTTTGATTTGTGGTGGCATCGTCGCTGAGAAAAGAAGCGTTTGGCGCTCTTCAGGAAGACCTGCCAAAATCGTTTCGATATCTTCAACGAAGCCCATGTTAAGCATTTCGTCTGCTTCATCCAAGATGACAGTTTGAATGTCATCGAGTTTGATTGTCTTACGCTTCATGTGGTCCATGAGACGTCCTGGTGTCGCAACGACGATTTGCGGGTTCTTTTTCAAACCACGGATTTGGCGGTCGATTTGCTGACCACCGTAAACGGGAAGTGCGTATACGCGCTTTGTTTCTCCGATTTTGTTTAATTCTTCTGCAACTTGAATCGCAAGTTCACGTGTCGGTGCAAGAACGAGTGCTTGGACTTGACGTGCCTTTGAATCGATTCGCTCAATTGTCGGAATACCGAAAGCTGCTGTTTTCCCTGTACCTGTTTGTGCTTGTCCTAATACGTCCACTCCTGTGAGTGCGACAGGAATTGTCTCAGCTTGGATCGGTGTAGCTTCCTCGAAGCCCATTTTGTGTACACCTTTTACTAACGCTTCACTTAATTGTAAATCTTGGAATTTTGTCAAATTATATTCTCCTTTGTTCATACAAAAAACGTCTGAGTTCAGTTTGACAGATCTACAGACGTTTTCTCAATGTTTCCTCATAGTCAACTTTATTAACTATAACGTATTTATTCCTAAAATGAAAGAAATACATTTTCAAACTTTTTCATGTCATCCGAACATGAGTTATCTTATTTCAATTTGTAGCCGTTGTCGAGCTTTTCAACTTGCTTTTCTTTTAATAGTTTTCCGAGCGCCCGTTTAAACGCGGCTTTGCTCATCCCGAACTCACGGTCAATGACGTCAGGGGCTGTCTTGTCGCCGTAAGGCATTTGACCACCACGTTCCTCGATATAAGAGAGGACGCTCGCCGCATCGCCGTCAATCGCCTCATAGGCACGTGGTTTCATAGAAACGAGAACCGTTCCATCTTGTTTCACTTGGGTCACTCGAACCGTCAATTGTTCACCGAGACGTGGCCAACGTGTCATTTCTGCTTCATGTAAGAAACCGAGTGATTCTCCTTCGACCCATACGTTGACGCCAACTTCACGTTTATTGACGACAGTCGCTTGAACATCTTGGTTGTTCCATTCTTCTTTCGATGGACGTGCCAACAAGTTCAAGTATGCGTAAGGTGCCGGATCCCCAAGCAAACGTCCTTTTTGGTCATATTTCAAACGAATACACAATTGGTCTCCCGCTTGCGGCCAATATGACCGGTTCTCTGGTAAGTCGTCCATCGAGACGAGAACATCTTTTTGAATCCCGATATCGACGAAGACACCTGTGTTATATCGAACGCCAGTCACTTCACACCATTCATACTCATCGAAAGAGACCGTCGGAATCGTCATCGTTGATGCGAGACGCCCTTCTGAGTCATGATATAAAAAGACACGAACCGTTTGACCGACCGTCACTTCTTCCGTCTGTTCTTTTCGATGAAGGAGTACCTCTTCGCGACCGTTACTAATGAATACTCCAAAATCAGCAGAACGTTCCGCGACCAAGTCTACTACTTCTCCTGCGCGCAATGCCATTACACCCACATCCTTTTCTAATCTATTACTGTCAGTATACCTATCTACACACGTTCCTAATCATATCATGTTCACTTTCAACATTTTGAATAAATGTGACGAATTTGTGAACGTAAAGTGAAAAGGGAAACCCGTCACAAGAAATGGAAGGAAGATGATTTATTAAAATTTTGTGACAATTTTGTGAACGTCTTTTTTTCTTCTAGTATCCTATTTTTGAAAACGTTATTATATAGGAAGTGTCCGGTATAGATAAGGTTTCATTTAGGATTGATCGGGGGATAATAAATGTTTGATATACAGTCTCGTTCGTTTGCAAAACGTTTTACAAAAGGGCTACTCGTCGCCTTTTTCGCATTACTCGCATCACTCAGCTTCATTTTTTCAAACGGTGTGGATACAAACGTATCGTCATCATCGACTTATATGACTCAAGAGTAAACGTCTTCCGTGCTACTGGAGGCGTTTTTTCTTTGCCAAACGCAAACAGGAATTTCCTACAAAAGGTCGAATACGATTAAAAGACCTTGCCTTTTTCTTTACTACCACATAAGAAAAGGAGACTCCGCTATGATTTTCTATTTTCTTACGACCATCTTATCGACTGCAGGCCTCGCTTTCTTGTTCCAGTCCGAACTGTATAAAGATCCGATTGGGACTTTTCTATTTGCTGTTTTAATTGCGATGGGACTGTCTTCCTTCAAACAACTCTTTATGCAAGCGAGCGAGTTCTTTGTGGAACGGCGGAACCAGAAACGAATCAAACGCGTCGTGGCCAGAATGCATTCGACGACACGGAAACGCTCTACATAACGCTCGTCTTCCCTCTCCACATTTGGTATTCTATGAAGGAACAGACAACGTACATTGGATTAATAATCGCAGGAGGCACACAATCGTATGAATGAAATTCCGTTATCGAATGAATGGCTACTTCGTTATTCACCCGTCATGGAGCTTTGGTTAAAGGAAGATGGAATCTTACTTGTCGATGACGACAATCGCATCCGCCTCACCCTTGAAATCGGGAACGACCAAGCCATGCAAATTAAAAGTATTGAACAAGACGGCGCTTATTTCGTCGTCGATCCTGTGAATAAACGCATTACGTTCGAGCTTGAGGAAGAGGAAGAAGAGAGCGATTCTCGCTTTTGGGAATAAGGATTCATGCCGAAGGGTCGGATTCTCGTCAAGAGAAGAAGACTCTTTCTTGTTGTCATTATGAGAGGAGAAAATAAAATGATTCGAACAGCTGTATGGTTTTTCTCATTTTTTGCGGTGTTACCGATCACCGTCCCATTTTTACAGAAGGCGAAAAAAATCGATCCACCAAAGCGTTATCGCTATGTACAAGACATCGCGTATAAATGGGCACAATTCTTGTTGAAAATTGCCGGTGCCGACATTCGGGTCCATGGACAGGATCACATTCCGGATGAACCGGTCGTCTACGTATCAAACCACCAAGGAAACTTTGACGTTCCCATCATGTTGACGGCCACGAAACGACCAAAGGCATTCATTTCGAAAATTGAGGTACAGAAATTCCCGATTATCCCGCGTTGGATGGAATTGATGGGCTGTATTTTTATCGATCGAAGCGATCGTCGTCAATCAATTAAAGCGATTCGCTCAGGCGTCGAGACAATCCAATCCGGTCAGTCAATGATCGTATTCCCAGAAGGAACACGCTCAAAAGGCGGTCCTATGAAAGAATTTAAAGCTGGGAGTTTGACACTCGCGACGTCAAGCGGTGCGAAGATTGTTCCGGTTGCCATTCAAGGGAGCTACAAACTGTTAGAAGCTAAAAATCGAATCACTCCGGCAACGGTCGACGTCACTTTCTTACCCGCGATCGATCCGGCTGACTTACCGAATAAGGAAATCGCTGCAACGGTCGAAGCAGCCATTCGTCAACAGATTGAAGGAGAGAACGCATGAGTTTATTAATGATTGAGGGCATTCATAAAGAGTTTGCCGACAAAGTCTTATTTGACGATGTGACAATGACGATTCATCCAGGAGACCGTATCGGGATCATCGGAGTGAACGGTTCTGGAAAGTCGACATTCATGAAAATCATCGCTGGTGCCGAGACGGCAGACAAGGGAACGATGCAACATCCGAACGATTATCGCATCCGCTATCTGACTCAGACGGTCCAGTTCGATGAAGGTCA
>NZ_JAPEHX010000080.1:0-10419 GCF_028823655.1 Exiguobacterium sp. B2(2022)
ATATTTAGGTTCTATATAAATGTTTTTCCCACGATACAAAGAACCTGCTGCGCACTTTATTATATTTATTCTTTGTGTTGTTTCAAATTGAAAAAAAAACTCTTTTCTATATTTTTACATAGTACTCTCTACTGTTGTTTGCTTTTCAAGCAATTGCGTCATAATTTTGAGTACGTCTTCCCTTAAGTCTGAACGGTTTAAAGCAAACTCAAGAGTAGTCTGAATAAAGCCTAGTTTTTCCCCCACATCATAACGTACTCCGTCGAATTCAAATGCGAATACACGTTGCTTTTCATTTAAACGAGTGATGGCATCCGTTAATTGAATCTCGCCTCCTGCTCCAGCCTCTTGGGTTTCTAAATACTTAAAGATTAGAGGGGTGAATAAATAGCGTCCGAGAATCGCTAAGTTTGATGGTTCCATTCCTGGCGCTGGTTTTTCCACGAAAGCGGCTACTTTATGTAAACCACTCTCTAACGATTCTTGTGGATCGACGATGCCATAACGATGCGTGACATCACTTGATACCGTTTGCACGCCAATGATTGAACTCTCCGTTTTGTCATATTGTTCAATTAACTGCCTAGTACAAGGTACTTGAGCTTGAACAATATCGTCTCCGAGCATAACAACGAACGGTTCATCGCCAACAAATGCTTTCGCTTGAAGCACCGCATGACCTAATCCCATCGGCTTCGATTGACGGATGAAGTGAATATTAATGTTTGTTGTCTCTTCAACGAGCGCTAAAAATTCCGACTTCCCTTTTTCGATAAGTGTTTGTTCGAGTTCTGGGACAGAATCAAAATGATCCTCAATCGCGCGCTTCCCTTTTCCTGTTACGATTAAAATATCTTCAATCCCTGAAGCAACAGCTTCTTCAATAATGTATTGGATAGTTGGCTTATCTACAATCGGCAACATTTCTTTTGGCATTGCTTTTGTCGCCGGCAAGAAACGCGTGCCAAGACCCGCTGCAGGGATGACTGCCTTTTTTACTTGTTTATGCACCATGATGGCCTCCCACGAATGAATCTGTATAGTTTAAATAATTAAAAAAAAGGATGGATTTAACATCCTTACTAAAATATATTATAAGGTTAACACTTTTGACCTAATGAAAAAACCAAGGTAAGGAAATTAAAATCTATTTTCGTTCGACAAGTGTCGACAATAATCATAATAGTCATTAATTGTCAACTTATTATGTAAAAATAAAGGATTTACTTCTTCCATTTCCCTCGCCAGTTCTTTGTCGGTAAAATCGGGGGATCGACAAAGACGAACTCGTCTTTCACGACCGCTTCCGAATTCTCCGTTAATGTCTCCCAACGTCCTACTCCTAGTTCTTCCGTCACCGCTTGTTCAGCTGCTTTCCAGTAAAACGTACGGCGTCCCGTACTATGGGCATCTGAGGCGACGAGTTGGCTCAAGCCATTGCGTAAGAAGACGAACGCAATCTCTTTCACATTTTGACCAAACTCGCCTGTTAAGCTACTAGTCGTCACTTGTGACAAGGCGCCTGACGAAACGAAGTCCATCAATCGTTTCGGATTGGTCGCAAGTTCCTTGTTTCGTTCTGGGTGAGCGATGACCGGCGTGTACCCTTCCGTCTGTAGCCTGAAAAATAATTGCTCGGCATATGCCGGCACCGTGTCACTTGGGAACTCGACAAGGACGTAGCGTGACCCAGCAAGAGAAAGCGCTTCTCCGTCTTCTAACGCCTGTACAAGATCTCCAAACACACGAATCTCTTGACCTGAATAAATGTCGAGTTCCTAACGCCTGTACAAGATCTCCAAACACACGAATCTCTTGACCTGAATAAATGTCGAGTTCGATCCCTTCTTGATGTAAGACGTTTTGAAGTGTTGCTGCGGCTTCCTGAACGTTCAAATCTTCTGTCTCAAATTGAGGGTGAAACGCGTGGGGGGTGACCACGATTGCGGTCACCCCTTCCTCTACGGCGCGTCTCGCCATCTCAATTGTTTGTTCGACCGTTCCCGGACCGTCATCGACGGCCGGAAGAAGATGACAATGGATATCAATCATGGCGTGATTCTCCTTTTATTCGTATGCGTAGTAATAGTAGTAATCATCGCTACCTTGTGGTTCGCGTTTGTTGAGGACGACACCAAGGATGTGGGCATCCGCAAGGACCAATTGCTCTTTCGCTTTGACGACCATCTGACGGTCTGACTTGTCACAACCGACAACGAGGACGACGCCGTCTACTTTACGTGCTAAGAGTCGCGTGTCTGCGACTTGCATCATCGGTGGTGCGTCCAAGATGATGACGTCATAATGTTGTTTCAACTCTTCAAGCGTGCGGTCCATCATTTTCGACGAGAGTAACTCGGACGGGTTCGGCGGGATTGGTCCTGCCGCCATCAATTCCAAGTTCTCAACTTGTGTCGAGTGGATCGCTTTATCAAGCGTCGTCTTCTTCGCAAGAACCGTCGAGAGACCAATCCCGTTCGAGAGACGAAACGTGAAGTGAGCCGTTGGACGGCGCATATCGCAGTCCATTAATAGGACGCGCTTGCCTTGTTGAGCGTAAACGACGGCCAAGTTCGAGGCTGTCGTCGACTTTCCTTCGCCTGACGAAGAAGATGTGATGACAACTGTCTGTAACTCGTCATCCACTGCGGTGAACTCGAGGTTCGTCCGGATGGTCCGATACTGCTCTGAAATCGGTGACTTCGGTTTATGGACCGTAATCAAGTCACGACCTGTCTTATCG
The DNA here is from genome assembly GCF_028823655.1 of Exiguobacterium sp. B2(2022). Lineage (NCBI taxonomy): Bacteria > Bacillati > Bacillota > Bacilli > Caryophanales > Exiguobacterium > Exiguobacterium sp. B2(2022). The sequence goes on from NZ_JAPEHX010000080.1 coordinate 2,744, forward strand.
TACTGAATATGTTTTGATTTCTTTTTTCCAAACTTAAACACGGACCTCTTCCCCCTTCACCTTCGCTTGACGTTGTTGCTGCATCTCGACACGATCGATAACCGGAATCGATCCGAGTACCGGAAGCTCGAGAATCGTCTCGACGTCTTGCTCTGTCTTGATGCGGCGATCAAGCACGACTTTGAGAAAGGCGATCGCGACGCCAATCATCATTCCAAGCACAGCTGCGATTGCCGTGTTGAGTAAAAGATTCGGTTTGACCGGGAACATCGGAACGTTCGCATCCGATAATACTTTGACGTTATCCACGCTCATGAGTTCAGGCACTTCTTTTGAGAAGACGCGGCTGATTTCGTTAGCGATATCCGTTGCGACGACAGGGTTCGTATGTTGGACGGCGATGTTAATGACTTGTGAGTTTTGCTCACTGTTAACACTAATCATATTAACAATATTTTCAGGTGCACCAACGACGTTCTGTTGTACTTGTTCTAAAATAGCAGGACTTTGAATGATGACACGATATGTGTTAACCAAGTTAATTGATGACTGAACTTGACCTAAATCAATAGTGTTTTCCGACTGTTTCGGTGCGACGAGCACTTGCGTCGACGCCTCATACGTCGGGCTGATCACAAATGAGCTCACTAGAAAGGCAATGAGTGCTGCGAGGATGGTTAAACTTGCGATGAGCCACTTGCTCCGCTTCAAGATGGAGAATAATTCTCCAAGGGAAATCGTTTCTTCGTTCATATTCTGTCCTTCTCTCCTTTGTTCCAATAAATTCACTGCTGGAAAATTCCCGCAGATAATATTTAAAATGACAATACCAGAACAGTATAGCAAAATTTTCATCGTTTGATGACCCGTTTTTAAAAAAATGGGTTTTTTGACATGTAAATCTGCTAAACTTTGAAAGGAAGAACTTAACAAAGGAGGAGACCCCTAGTGCATGTAAGTGAGCGCCTACTCCAGCTGTACGCAACGCTCGACCGACAAACTCGAGATATCATACAGCAACGTATTGAGACAAATTTAGCAGACGGCAAATCACTTGCCGCCTCTTATCATGAACTGACTGGAGAGACAAACGATTCCCTCTCCGCTGAAGAAAAGTCAGCTACAGATTTTTCGAACTGGTTGAAAGAAGGAAAGACGGACGTAGACCTTTTGAGCTATTACGTCGCACTTCTCGAGAAAAGTGAGGTGCTTCAATCGGAAGCGGTCGTCCCACAAGTTGTAGAATCAACACCACAACCCGTTGCCGAACCGATTGTCTCTAAGGCGGTGGTTGAACCGTCTCACGAGGAAACGGTGGAACCAGAAACCGACACACCCGCTGAAGCGACATTACCGAAACCACGCTACGTCCCGGAGTCGACGATTCCTTCACGGACGGAGCGTATGAAATCACATCGTGAAATCAAACCGGCGCGTCCACGCCGAAAGAAAAGTCGTGGCTGGTTGGTTGGCCTGATTGCTATCATTCTTTTATCCGTAGGTGGATATGCCGCTTATCCGATGGTTTCAGATTTGTTCAAACCGTCATCGACACCGACTGTCACGGAAGAACCTGCGACACCAGAACCCGAACCAGTAGCCGAAACGAAGGCACTTGAGGAAGTATGGATCGGTGTTAAAAATGCACCACTCGTAAGTGAACCGGACAGCGAGGACGTTGTGTACATCGCTGATATCGGAGACCGTTATGACGTCCTCGAAGAACGCGACGACGCTCTCCTACTCGAACTTGGCTTAAACGAGCTGACGGGCTGGGTGTCACGTGATGAAGTGGTCACCGAATGGACGGCTACCTCCATCAGTGATGCTGACGTATTGAACTGGTTGTCGACTTCCGTCAATCAGACGTTGTTTGACGAATCGCCGGAAGCTTACTTTGGGATGGACGAGAATGAATTGGTCGGAAATGTCGGTGCCGCAAGTGGCTTCGACTCGGACGTCCTACACGAGTATCTCGTCTACCCCGGCCTCTTCTTCACGATGAGAAATGAGCAAGTCGAAGCCATCGACTGGTCGAATACGGATCAGACGAAAGAGACGTTCCTCGAGCTCGGTGAACCGACGTACGAGACAGAAGATGGCGTCGTCTATGAAAGTGACACGTACTCACTACGTCTCTTCGTGGGCGAAGACGACTCGACACGCATTCGTCTGACGAAACTCAATCAATAAAGGAGTATTTCATATGAACCAAACGATTCTCGTGACGGGTGGTGCCGGCTATATCGGTACCCATACCGTCATTCAATTACTTGAAGCTGGGCACGAGGTGATCGTGCTCGACAACCTGTCGAACAGCAGTCGTGAGGCACTGAACCGGGTCGAGGCGATGACAGGAAAAGAAGTCACCTTCTATCTCGGCGATATCCTCGACCGTGCGCTACTCGAACAGGTTTTCTTGACGCATACGATTGATGCTGTCATCCACTTCGCTGGATTGAAAGCCGTCGGTGAATCGGTGAAAGAACCGCTCCGCTACTATGAAAACAACGTCGTCGGCACGACCGTCCTCTTAGAAGTCATGCAGGCGTTTGACGTGAAACGAATCGTCTTCAGTTCATCAGCGACCGTGTACGGGATGCCTGAACGCACACCAATCGACGAATCGTTCCCGCTCAGTGCGACGAACCCGTATGGCCGCTCGAAACTCATGATTGAGGACATCTTACGTGACGTTGCCGTCGCTGATTCCGAATGGAGCATCGCTCTCCTTCGTTACTTCAATCCGATCGGAGCACATCCGTCCGGTCAGATCGGCGAAGACCCGTTCGATGTGCCGAACAACCTCATGCCGTACATCACGCAAGTCGCTGTCGGCAGGCTGGACGAACTGAGCGTTTTCGGTGACGACTATGACACACCGGACGGGACGGGCGTCCGCGATTATATCCACGTCGTCGACCTCGCATCAGGTCATTTGCAGGCGCTTAACTACGTCATGGACCAAAGAGGTGTCGAGGCATTCAACCTCGGGACAGGTACGGGTTATAGTGTCCTCGACCTTGTTCATGCGTTCGAGCAAGAAAGTGGTAAGACGGTTCCTTACCGAGTGACGGACCGTCGTCCTGGTGACATCGCCACGTGTTTCGCGGACCCGACGAAATCGAAACAGATGCTCGGCTTTGAAGCGAAGCATAACATTCGTGACATGTGCCGTGACGCCTGGAACTGGCAGTCGAATAACCCGAACGGATATAACTAAAAAAATCAGCTGCCGTTAGAACGATTGTTCTTCCGGCAGCTGATTTTTTTGATTCATCTTTCCTTTCCGCGACATCAGCCCGAAGTCGATGACCACGACGAGCAAGGCGACGGCAATAAACTTCCATACGTCGACCATCATGAATTCATCCCATACATATCCAACTACCGTGAATCCGAGGAAGGTCGCATAAAAACTAATCCGCCACCACGTTCGATACACGTTTGCACGCTCTCGGTCGATCAGGTAAAAAATGATGTATGCGCCTAAAGCTAAACATAAAATCGCAATCATCCAGTATGAAAATGATTGCATCGTCAACCGAAACATCATGAAAAAGAAAGATGAATCCATTGGAAATCCGCTCCTTTGATGACTGACTCTTGATGTGTACAAACTTCCTACTCTTCCATTTTCCACCTATCAATCATATGAGTCAATACACCTATGAACGAAAATTCAATTATGAATCAAAAGACCTATTCTTGTAACCACACATATCCATACGGAGGCAGTTTCATATGTTCAATCGGTTCCCCCGTAAACAAGTTCGTCCCTTGAACATCCAATTCAATCTCATTCTCACTCACGTTCGTATACAGGCGTACCGTACGTCCTTCAGCCTCCCGCTCGACAGCGAACACGTGCGGGTCAACATCTATGATGCGCTGTATGGCACACGGTGACAACGTCGGTTCCGACCGCTTCACGTTCAGCTGTCCCATGATTCTTGAAAAACGATTGAGTATTGTCTCGTCTTTCTTCAGCGATTGGACGAGTTCTTCTTCGTCCGTCGGTCCGCTCACCCCAAAAAGTGTCCGATAGTCGACGGACGGGATGCCTTGAAGCGAGAACAAGATACTATGTGCCGCGAGAAGCATCGGCTCATGGTTGTCCAATAGATTCTTCTCGAACGGGTCGCGCTCTGCGCTCGACAAGAAGTGGAAATACGTCTTCCCTTCAGGTGGTGCTGCGATCTTCCGTGTCCATTCGGTCAGTCGTGTCGCTTTCCCTTGTGCGAGTGCGAGGTTCACGTGACTCGCAAGATCAAAATGACAGACGGCGTCCACGACATCGAGATATGATTCAGCCTCGTCGAGCGCGTCCTCGGCGAGAATGAGTTGACCGTTCGGTTTATAGTGATGCAAGACGTTATGCCACAGTCTAAGCACGTCCTTTACTTCTTCACGCGTCATCCCACGGAATGACTGCGCATGGACCCGAACCTTCGTCGCCCCGTAAGCGAGACGCTCGATGAGTGCATCCGTCTCGGCAAGTAGGTCGAATTGCTCCGCATTGTAGGCGACCGGGTCGAGTTCATACATGAGTTGGAAGTTGTCGCTCAACTCCCCTAAGTCCTCATACAATCGGATGCGCGGGTCGACGGCTGTGTCCGTCTGACGGCCAATGTAAGGAAAGAGTGAGACGAGATGCAAGTCGCTGATCGTACCTGCGACATGCTTGGCGAGGACATCATGGAGTGCCCCCATGTCTGGCTTCCCTTCCGTCGTGACGAAACTCGCATCGACGAGTAGGACGTTCGTTATCTCGCTCGGTGCTTCGTGATCATGCCAAGCGTGACTCTCCCACTTGTCAAACAGGCGATGCCACGCCTGTTCATCGCCACCCCATTTATTCAAAATCGGTTCGATTTGTTGCCAATCCATACGATTCCCTCCTTCTGTTCTCTCTACCTTTTTTCACTTCTTGTCCATTTCAAAACAAAAAAAGCCGTCCCTATCGGACGACTCATTCCATCAAACGCTTCAATTCGGTCTGAATCCCGTCGAGTGACTCTGCGTCAGGATTCCAATAATAGATGCCGTCCGACTCCAATCCGCCGCCACCTTCGATACGGAGTGTGCTCGCGTTGCGGAACGCGCCCATATAGTCAGTCGAGAGCGTCACGAGCTCATTGAACTCGATGTTCGTCTTCGCCCGGTTGCCGACGACGTCGAGCAAATTCGTCACCTTGTCGAGCGAGAAGTCCGAGCGCCCCTTCTCGATGATGGCCGCGACGACATCACGCTGCCGTTCTTGGCGACCGAAGTCCCCGTTCGGGTCATCGTAACGCATTCGCGTATACGAGAGCGCCTTTTGTCCGTCGAGCGTCACTTCACCGACCGGGAATGTATACTCGTCCGAAGTGAAGGCGAACTTGTTCATGACCGTGATGCCACCGAGCGCATCGACGACTTCTGTGAACGCCTCCATGTCCGCCTCGACGACGTAATCAATCGGGATATCTAAAAAGTTCTCGACCGTGTCCATCGCCATCTCCGCTCCACCGAATGCATAGGCGTGGTTGATCTTATCGCGATACCCACGACCGACAATCTCCGTCTTCGTGTCACGCGGGATGCTGAGCATCGCCCCTTCGTTCGTATCCGGGTTCAAAGTCAAAACGATGATTGAGTCACTTCGTCCTTGTTCCGTTCCTCGTCGGTCGATTCCGAGTAAGAGCACAGACACCGAGCGCTTCTCTTCGATCGTCTCGACTTGTTTTCGTTCTGGACTGATCTGTAAGTTATCGTTTACTTTCGTCACCGTGTCATTGACCTCGTCGACCATCGACCAGACGAATAGGCCACCTGCGACAAGCAAGAGTGTCAGTACGCCCGCTGTGATGCCAAGGATCCATTTCCACTTTGATTTCTTCTGATGTTTCGCCATATCGGGCCACCTTCTTCCGTAAATTCAGTTTGTATATCTTTTCCCCGACTGCACATTGGATTATAGCATGTCTCCAAAAAATGCTAATCATTTCTTTCCAGTTATCACGGAAAATGTGTCTTTGTCGGTGTCCGGTGCATATGATGCGGCCAGGCGGCATTGATTTCCGCCCCAATGAGCATCGTCGCTGCCGTCAAATAGAGCCAGATTTGAAGTAAGATGACGACCCCGATCGTGCCGTACGTGTCCCCAAGAATCGAGAACCGCTCGACATAGACGCTATATCCCGTCGAGATGAGTTGCCACGAGATGACGGCAAAGATGGCACCTGGTAACGTTTCAAAAAAGCGCACGCGTTGCTGCGGAGCGATCATATAAAAGAATGAGAACGCAAAGACCAAGATAATCGTCGAAACAGTATAGCGTGTGAGCGTCGAGAGGCGGTCGAACTCCTCCACCTGAGGATAGAGCGCATACAACAAGTCGATAAATTCCTGTCCAAACACATGAAAGACGACGAGGATGACGGCCCCGATGCTACCGGCAAGGATTGTCATCAAACCGATCAGACGGCGCCATACATAGCCGCGCGCCTCCGTCTCCCCATAAGCGAAGACGGTCAACTTGACGAGGCGGGCCGTCCCGTTCGAGGCCGACCAGAAGGCGATGATGGCACTGACCGACACGAGCCCGCTATTCAAGTTTCCACTGACGTCGTAGACGATTGACAATAGCTCCCGCACGCTCGATCCCGGAACGAGCGTCTCGATCTGCTCGATCAACAGCGCCTGATCGATCTTGAACCACGCCATGACGGCGAACAAGACGAAGAACATCGGGAAAATGGCGAGAAACCAAAAGAAGGCGAGCGTGGCGCTATAGTCGTTAATATGATGGTCCTTGAAGCGATGTCTCACATCGATGGCGAGTCGGGTCAGTCGATCGAGCACGGCCGTCACTCCTTTTTCTTTTCATTATGCCACAAACGAAAGCACCCGATTCATCCGAATCGAGTGCTGCTGTCATTGTTCCATCAATTGTCCGAGGTACGACTTCACTTCGTCGAGTGATGCCTCGTCTGGGTTCCAATAGTAGATGCCGTCGCTCTCTTTGCCGCCACTTCCTTCGAGACGAAGAACGCTTTGGTTTTTGAAAGCCGTCATGTACTCGCTCGAGAGCGTCCGAATGTCTTTGAACGTCACGTTCGTCTTGGCATTGTTGCCGAGGACGTCGAGCATGTTGTTGAATCGAGAAATCGAGAAGCTGTCCGTTCCTTTATCGACGAGCGCCGTGATGACGTCACGTTGACGCTCCTGACGACCGAAGTCACCGTTCGGGTCATCGTAGCGCATCCGTGTATAGGCGAGCGCTTCTGCCCCATCCAGGTTGACCGTTCCCGGTTCGAACGAATACTCACCCGACGTGAAGGCAAACTTGTTCGTCACTTCGACGCCACCGAATAAGTTGACCGCGTCCTGGAAACCTTTCATGTCGACTTCCGCGACATAATCGATCGGGATGCCGAGGAAGTTCTCGACCGTATCCATCGCCATTTCGGCACCGCCGAATGCGTAGGCGTGGTTGATCTTGTCCATCGTCCCTTTGCCGACGATCTCCGTCTTCGTATCACGCGGGATGCTCAGCATCGCGCTCTCATCCGAATTCGGGTTGAGCGTCATGACGATGATCGAGTCGCTGCGCCCTTGTTCGTCCGCACGACGGTCAACGCCGAGTAATAACACCGAGACCGGCTTCTTATCTGAAATCGTTTGTTGATTCA
>NZ_JAPEHX010000081.1:0-10264 GCF_028823655.1 Exiguobacterium sp. B2(2022)
TGCTCTACCACTGAGCTATTGCGGAACGTTGCTTGAAATTATCGAAGTAACGATTTATATTGTAACCGCAAACCAGAAACCTGTCAATCACTTTCTTAGAAAAACTTTTATTTCGCATGCCGTCTCTCGGCGACTTCTATAAGATATCACGGTACAAAAAGACCGTCAACACTTTTTCTAAAAAAAATCAGGTAAAATGAAAAACATTTTACCTGATTCGAGTTTCTTCTTATTTAAGTGTTCGGTTCAAGCATCGTCAAACTAATTCGTCCCCGGTTCACATCGACCTGTTCGATCCATACCGTAACGATATCACCGACCGCCACGACATCTAACGGATGCTTCACGTAGCGATTCGATAATTTCGAAATATGGACGAGCCCGTCCTGTTTTACACCAATATCCACGAACGCACCAAAATCAATGACGTTTCGAACGGTCCCTTGGAATTCCATTCCGACTTGAAGGTCTTCAAGACTCATGACGTCCGTGCGCAGTAACGGCTTTTGAATATCTTCCCGTGGGTCACGTCCTGGTTTCGCTAACGACTTCAAGATATCCTCGACAGTTGGAACTCCCGCATCTAATCGCTCACTCAATACATTCGCATCAACTTGTTGTAACCGTTCACGCAATGCAGCTGTTCCGACCTCAGCTTTCGAGGATCCGATTTCTTTTAAGATTGATAATGCGAGGGAATAACTCTCTGGGTGAATCTCCGTCTGGTCGAGAACGTCCTTCCCATTCATAATTCGCAAGAATCCAGCCGCCTGCTCGAATGCCTTCGCTCCAAGTCTTGGCACTTTCTTAATTTCCTTTCTCGTTTCAAAGCGTCCATTCTCTTCACGATATGCCACAATATTTTTGGCAGTCGTTTTGTTCAGTCCAGATACATAAGTCAATAAAGACTCCGAGGCACGGTTCACATCGATTCCGACCATGTTAACCACGCTCTCCACGACGAATTCTAAAGATGCCTTCAGTTTATTCTGACTCACATCATGCTGATATTGCCCGACACCGACCGACTGTGGGTCGACTTTGACGAGTTCCGCCATCGCATCCTGGATTCGGCGTGCGATCGAGACAGCTGACCGTTCCTCTACTTTTAAGTCCGGAAATTCACTACGTGCCACTTCTGATGCAGAATAGACACTCGCTCCCGCTTCGTTCACAATCGCGTAAGCAATTTCACGCTCTGCTTTCTTTAACCAATCCGCAACGAATTGTTCGGTCTCCCTTGATGCCGTACCGTTTCCGACAACAATAACGGAAATTGGGTATTTTTTCGCGAGTCTCGTTAACACTTTCTCCGCTCCATCGATATCGTGCTTCGGAGCCGTCGGATAGAAGACACCGACCTCTTCGACTTTTCCGATTTCATTGACGACCGCCCATTTACATCCTGTGCGATAAGCCGGATCGATCCCTAAAACGACGACCTCGCGAAGAGGCGGTATTAAGTTTTTCGAGAACACATCGATTGCCTGCTCCTCTGCCTTGTCGGTCAATTCACCACGAATCTCTCGTTCAATGGCTGGGAAGACAGATTTTTTATAAGCCTCTGTCACAGCCGCTTCGACAACTTCACGTTTCTCTTTGGGAAGTCGCTCATATGTACGAAGCGCTTGATCCATGAAACGTGTCTCGTCAAAAATGACTTTCACTTGAAGGACATCAGTGCGCTCCCCACGGTTCAAGGCGAGTACACGGTGTGGGACAATCCCCGCAATTTTCTCTTCATATTCATAATACTGCGCAAAGATCTCTTTTTCGTCTTCCACTTGTTTTTTCTTCTTCGAACGCAACAATCCTTCTTTGCGAACACGATCACGAAGCATCTGTCTTAATTTTGCTTCTTCCCCCCATTCTTCTCCGATGATGGCATGTACGAGCGGAAGAGCTTCTTCTAGCGCTACACCCTTCGAGAGCTCTTCAACCACATCTGTTGAGTATGGAGACTTGTCTCGGAACCAGTCCGCAAGTGGCTGCAACCCTTTCTCACGTCCTTGTTCCGCTTTCGTCCGCCGTTTCGGACGATAGGGTAAGTAGATATCTTCCACTTGCTGAAGGGTTGTCGCTGCCTCTAACGCCTTCGTTAGTTCAGGTGTATTCTTTTCCAGCTCTTCTAACTTAGCAAGAACATCCGTTTTCCGTTTTTGCAGACTTTCTTCATATTGAAGGGCGTCCAAGATTGCTTTGATTTCGACTTCATCCAGGTTCCCCGTCATTTCTTTCCGGTAACGGGCCATGAACGGAATCGTCGCCCCTTCAGATGCGAGCTGTTGAACCGTCTCTACTTGGTTCACTTTCAAGTTTAACGCCTTAGCCACTTTCGTAATCACTTGAATCACTTCCTTTTATGATCTCTTCCAAAGTGTAGCAAACATTCAAACAAAAAAGCGATGACTCGATTAGTCATCGCTTGAGAATACTTCATTGAGTGGGACTTTGATGGCTTCACGCAGCTTTTCGAGTGCTCGCCGTTGCAAACGGGAGACATGCATCTGCGAGATCCCAAGAAGTTCTCCAGTCTCTTTTTGACTCATATTCTTATAGTAGGCGCATTCTAAGATGGCGCGTTCCCGTTCATTTAGGACGTTGAACGCTTTCTCTAGAATGAGACGTTGGTCGACCGATTCATATCCACGCTCTTGGCTACCGACCAAGTCGAGTAACGTGACCGTACTGCCTTCGTTATCCGCTTCGATTGAACTATCGACCGATAGCGCTTGATAACTCTTGCCCATCTCAAGCGTTTCGAGAATTTCTTCGTCTGATACGCCAAGATGATCGGCAATCTCATCGATTCGCGGAGAACGTTGCAATTCAGTCGTCAACTCTTCGACCGTCTTCTTAATTTTCGGTCCGAGCTCTTTAATCCGACGTGGAACATGGACACTCCATGTTTTATCGCGGATAAATCGCTTGATTTCACCGATGATGGTTGGGACGGCAAACGATTCGAAGCTACGACCGAATTCTGGGTCAAATCGACGGAGTGCCGCCAATAAACCAATCATCCCAACTTGCACGAGATCATCGTGAATCGCTCGTCCACGCGAAAACTTACGGGCGAGTGCTTCAACGAGGTCCGAATAGCGATTGATGAGTAGCATTTGCACTTCTTCGTTTTGATCGTCTTGTTGGTAGCGTTCAATCCACTCTAGTACCTCGTCATCACTGTGATGGCGTTGTTGAGATTTTGCTGGCACTCTGATCCACCTCGTCCCTGTTAAGGAGTTTTGTCATCGTCACTTTGACACCGTTGTCTTTATTGATCGAGACATCGTCCATTAACGCTTCGATAAGGAAGAGACCAAGTCCTCCTTCGTGGAGCGATTCAATTTCTGTCGTCTCTTCGACCGGAGCCGCTTGACGCTTCACATCATCTGCGAACGTCTTGCCTGAATCTTCAATCGTGATTTCAAGACGATCTGCATATACGCCACAAGCGAGTTTGACCTCTCCATCTTGATGCTCTTCATATGCATGCTGGACTGCGTTGCCGCATGCTTCCGAGACCGCGATTTTAATATCTTCGATCTCGTCGTACGTATATCCCATACGGTTAGCGATTCCTGAAACGACTAATCGAACCACACCGACATATTCGGGTTTGGCCGGGAACGTCATGACCGTCTGTTCAACATTGTTCATTGCGTGCCACCTCTTACGTTCGAATTAATTGAAAGAAGTTTGTGAAGACCCGTCAATTCGAATAGACGATTGACTCGCTCCGTAACCCCGACAAGTGACAACTCTTTTTCGTTACGTGTGGCGATTTTCAACGCCCCGACGAACACACCGAGACCTGTCGAGTCCATATACTCCACTTCATCTAAATGAACGACCACATCTTGTTCACTGATGGCCGGATGCAATACTTCTTTCAATTTTGGTGCAGTATATGTATCCACTTCTCCGGATACGTAAAGGTGTAATTGTTCTCCAATGACTTGCTCACGAATCGATAAATCCATCGTCTATTCCCTCCTAAATGTCCGTACAGATAAATTGAGTACGATTTACTTTAATTCCCCACTATCAAAATCTTAAACCACTTTTTTAAAAATGTTTAAAAAAAGACCGATACCTATGTACCAGTCTTGATCTATGTAAGGCTAGAGAGGGATCAATCCCATACTAATCTCTAGCGCTCGGTCAACTTTATGCATCGTCTCATCATCGAGATGAGTGACTTTATCCGTCAGACGACGCTTATCAATCGTTCGAATCTGCTCAAGTAAAATCACAGAGTCTCTCTCGAGTCCATGCTTCTCTTGATATACTTCCACATGAGTCGGCAGTTTTGCTTTCTGAATCTGAGCTGTAATCGCAGCGACAATGACGGTCGGGCTAAAGCGATTGCCGATGTCGTTCTGTACGATGAGAACGGGTCGAACGCCACCTTGCTCTGAGCCGACTACGGGCGACAGATTCGCATAAAATACGTCACCACGCTTTACGATCACTCTGCTCACACCCCACTTACTTGACGTAAGAGAGCGTGTTCGGCTTCGGCTTCAATCGTTAGCATCTCTTCTGCCATATTCAAGTTAAACGCGGCCATCTCTTGATAGCCTTTCGCCAATTCTTCACGCAGTGTTTGTTGTCGATCAGCAATTTCTTTAGACAAGTATGTCACTACATCGTTCAAGGACAGTGTTTCACGGTCTTTCATCGAAATCGGACCCCCTTGTTGCGAGAACCGATCTGGGACGGACGCTAGCGCACCCGCAGTTCGCTGCTTCAACATCTTACACCTCCAGAATCGTTTCATGGACTGGCGGAAAATCTCCCGCGTTCTTTATCAATATAACACGCGGGAATGGGAAAATATAGAGAAATCGAGAAAGAATTCAGATAATTTCACACGATTTGTGATTCACACATAGTGACGCGGTAATCGACTCGTGAACTGACAAACGATCTCATAGTTAATCGTCCCTAGATATGACGCAAGTTCATCAATGGCGACGTTTCCACCGACAAGTGTCACATCCGTACCGACCGGAAACTCTTTTGGAAGTCGGATCATGAAGCGATCCATGCAGACGCGTCCCACAATCGGACAACGAACACCATTTACCTCAACTTCAAATCCGCTCGCCTTCCGTAACCAGCCGTCCGCATATCCGACTGGGACTGTACCGATCCATTCATCGGTCGGTGTCGTATAGGTCGCTCCGTAACTGATCGTTTGACCTGCCTCGAGACGCTTCACCTGCATCAGCTGGCTCTTCAACGTAAAGGCCGGACGGAGAAACGAATAGAATGTCGCCATTTCATGTGACGGATATAAACCATAAAGCGCAATCCCGACACGGACCAGATTATAAGGAACGTCTTGTCCTGCCATTCGGATGGCCCCTGCTGAATTGGACGTATGAATATAGCGGAACCGCTCATGTAGCCCATCCATCAAGCGTTCGAAACGTTCTTGTTGTGTATAGTACAAGTCGCTATCAAGTTCATCCGCTGTCGCAAAATGGGTGTAGATGCCTTCAATGACAAATGAATCGTTCGCTTCTTCAAGCAACGCATCAAGCTGCTCTCGCGTACGAAGACCAAGACGCCCCATTCCTGTGTCGACTTTAATATGAACTGTCAACGGTTTTTCTTCTATATAAGCAGCAGCTTCTTTTAACCATTCGGCAGAAAAAACGGACAACGTGATGTCTCGTTCTGCTGCAATCCCTGCATATCGGGGAAATTGCGCCTCCATGACTAAAATCGGTGCCTCGATCCCTGCATCCCGAAGTTCGATTGCTTCTTCTAATAAAGCGACCCCAAGCATCGTCGCTCCGTTCTGAAGGGCAATATTCGCTACTTCAACAGCCCCATGACCGTAGGCATTCGCTTTGACGACCGCCATGATGTCTTGCGGGATACGTTGTGTTAACTCTTGTATGTTATGGGCGATGGCCGCCCGATCAATCTCGATTCGACTAGGACGAAACATGTTGCCCCTCCTCTTCTAAGATGACTTGTGCGACGGCATATGCACTGCTATGACTGATGCTGACATGAATTCGTCCCGAAAACGGCGCAGTCATGACAGGTCGACCTGTCTCATCCGGTAAAATTTCAATGTGGCGCCACGATAGACCGTGCGCGATTCCGGTTCCGATTGCCTTGGCATAAGCTTCTTTTGCGGCAAAACGACCCGAAACAAACTCGATTTGACGTGGCAGTGGGTATTGTTGAACAAACTCATACTCTGCATCGGTGAGCAGGCGCTTTAAAAAACGCGGTTGTTTCATCGAGCGAGCCATCCGATCAAGCTCGACGATATCGACTCCGATTCCTACAATCACAGGACACTCGCTCCTTTCCTTTTTTCCCTGTTTCCCTATACAATTGGAGAAAGAGGTGATGTTATGTTTAGTCGTACGGAAAATGTACAAACGTTTGTACGGGCATATCCACTCGTAACGCTGTTCATTGTAATCCAACTCCTTGTTTTTGTCATCGATTCTTTCGCTCCTGGTTTACGAATCGTGTCAACAGGCGGGTCGTTTCATTTGGCACTCGCCGACGGGCAATGGTATCGCTTGGTGACGGCCAACTTTATTCATTTGAGTCTCGGCCACTTACTATTTAATTCGTTTGCGCTGATCATCTTCGGACCAGCGATGGAACGTATGGTCGGGCATGTGAAGTTTGCCCTATTTTATGTATTCGCCGGAGCACTTGCCAACTTGTTCACCTACTTCACCGTCAGTAACTTGTTTTATCTACAAGCTGGTGCGTCAGGTGCCATCTTGGCCATTCTCGGATTCTATGTGTACATCGGCCGCTTCCGCCGCACGTTGATGCTTAGCCAAGATGCCCGCTTGGTCTATATCTTCGTCGCCATCAGTGCCGTCTTTACACTCATCGGTTCGAACGTTTCGCTTTGGGGCCACGTGTATGGCTTTTTGGCAGGATTTTTACTTGCCATTCCACTCTCCCGGTATGCCGTTCCGTATACACGCCCGATGCGCTACGGGAAGTATAAGCAACGTTCGTACGCGCCCCCAATTATTCATTCCGGGGACGGAAAATGGTTCTTCTACATTATTATTGGACTGGCAGTTTTCGGCTTATTGGCGCAGTTCCTATAAGTAAGGAAACAAAAAACGGCCGTCGTTTGATTAGATTTGATTTTTATGACGAGCCTCTTGAAGCGCATCGACTAAATCCTTCACGTCTTCGACGAGGTTTTGAATCGTATCTTGGTTTTCTTCGTAGAGCGATTTCCATTCCATGACTCGGTCTTTCAAGTTGCCTTTCGATGACGCTTGAAGACCGACTGCATGTGCTTCAGTCGACGTGTTCGATGACTTCAACTTCGACTTGATGCCTTTCAATTGTCTCACTTGTTGATCGCGTGTTTCGCTATGGAGAAGTGATGCCGCTGCGCCGATTACTGCGCCCGCAGCCATCCCCAACCAGAAATAATTCTTGTTCATAAAAATCCTCCCCTAACATGACGTTATCTTTTATTATAGATTATCTGACTCGGTGACGACATAGTGTTTTATAACAGGACCTGCACCGCGCTGTTCGACCGCCCGTTTCAAACGATCTTCAAGCACCGCGTAGTCCGCTGTGTCTCGGAAGTGTTTCCCTCCAGATGTAAATTGAATGAATACGACCGCATGATTGTCGTCCGGGTCGACACCTAGACGATACGCCGAAAACCCATCATGCCCGACCCCGAGCGGCGCCTTTTCTGTCAACAATTGATGAAACAGGAGCGAACGGGCATTTTCATCCGTCGGCACGTTCGCATATAAAATATTTCCTTTTTTGACGAATTCGCCAGATGCCTCTTCAATCTCAAACACTTTTCCACTCTTGAACGGAGATTTTCCTCCTTCTGCAAGTAGAATCGTTTCATGTCCATTTGCCGCGACCACTCCCGGCTCTTTCCGGAGACGCTCGGCCACACTACCTGACGCGAAGGTCATATACAGTTTAGACAAGCTCCTCACACCCTTTCGCGAGTGTGATGTCTTTCTCCGTGATACCCCCTTCGTCATGGGTCGATACGGTCAATGTTACGTTCCGATACTCGATCAAGATATTCGGATGATGATCGAGCGATTCAGCCAAATCCGCGACGAGATGAACGAACTGGATGGCTTCTGGGAACGTCTCAAGCCGATATGTCTTCTGAATCTCCCCGTTCACTTCTTCCCAACCGTTTAACCGTGACAGTTCATCTGTCAATTCACTTTGTGATAATACCATCGTCACAATCCCCTTTCCCTATACAGTCTACTGTCTTAATCTACCCAAACCGGAGAAAAATAATCTTCCGCGCATGATGTATAATGATTTAGAATGAGATGGATAGCCATCATTTTGATTACGAGAGAGGAGCATCTCCCATGCGCGCATTGATTGTTATAGATTATACATTTGATTTTATCGCAGACAGTGGTCGTTTGACTTGTGGGAAACCCGGGCAAGAGATTGAAGAACGGATTGTCGAGTTAATCAAAACGTTCTCGACCGAGGATTATGTTGTCATCGCGAACGATGTCCATGATGCAGGCGACACGTTCCATCCTGAAACGACGTTGTTCCCACCTCACAATATTCGTGGGACGGAAGGTCGTGAATTGTATGGTGCGGTGAAAGAAGCATCCAAAACAGCGGACCATTGGATTGACAAGACACGATACAGTGCGTTTGCTGGAACAGACCTTGACCTTCGTCTTCGGGAACGTGGGATTACAGAAGTTCATCTTGTCGGTGTCTGCACAGACATTTGTGTGCTCCATACAGCCGTAGATGCCTACAATCTCGGTTATCAAATCGTCGTCCACGCCGATGCCGTCCAAAGCTTCAACCCGGTCGGTCATGAATGGGCGCTCGAACATTTCGTCACGACTCTCGGTGCGACCGTCGTCGGAAAGTGACGTAAAACAGAAAGGAAAACTTATGTTACATCGCAATTTAGCACTTCACACAGACCTTTACCTCCCTCGCTGGATGTATATCTACTGGAAGCAAGGTCGCCATAACGAAAAGGTCGTCTTTGACCTGTATTACCGTTCGAACCCGTTCAGCGGTGGTTATGTCGTATTCGCAGGACTCGAAAACATTGTCCACTACTTGGAGAACGTCTCGTTCACAGAAGAAGACATCGCTTATTTAAAAGCGCAGCTCGGTTTCGAAGACGAGTTCGAAGATGTGTTACGAAACTTTAAGTTCACTGGTTCACTATATAGTGTCCGTGAAGGAGAGGTCATCTTCCCACACGAGCAAGTCGTCCGAATCGAATCGACCATCTTTGAAGCAAAACTGTTCCAAACGGCGCTACTCAATATCGCGAACCACGAATCACTCATCGCGACGAAGTATGCCCGGATTCGTCAGGCCGCTCCGAACGAGACACTTCTCGAAGGTGGAGCGCGTCGCGCCCAAGGGGTCGATGCCGCCTATTACGGGACACGCGCCGCTTATATCGCTGGCTTTGACGTGACGAGTCTCGTGTCTGCCGGACGTGATTTCGACGTGCCGACAGGAGGGACGATGGAACATGCGGACATTCAGTTCCATGATGATGAGTTGAGTGCATTCCGTTCGTTTGCAGAGATGTATCCAGACAACACAAGTCTCCTGATTGATACGTATGACACACTCAAATCCGGTCTTCCGAACGCGATTACGGTCGCAAAAGAACTCGAGGCGAAAGGACACCGCCTCAAGTCTGTACGACTCGATTCAGGTGACCTCGCTTATCTGTCAAAACGTGCTCGGAAAGCGTTGAATGAAGCCGGTCTCGACTATGTCAAAATCGTCGTATCTGGTGATTTAGATGAATACGTCATTCAAGACTTACGCATGCAAGGTGCAGAAGCCGATACATTCCTCGTCGGGACGCGCGGTATCACGGCTTACGAACAACCTGCGCTTGGCATGGTCTATAAATTGGTCGCCCGTGAGGATGAATCCGGAGAATTAAAACCGGTCATCAAAGTATCTTCTTCTAAAGTGAAGACGACGACACCTCACAAGAAAGAGTTGTACCGCATCATCGACAAGGAAACGAAAAAGTTCAAAGGGGACTATATCGCCCTTGCCGACGAACCCGTCGAATCGTATAGTGAAATCGACCTGATTGACGTCCGCGACCCTGCCTTCAAAATCAAGACACGCAACTTTAACGTCAAACGGTTGTTACAACCGATTTTCCTCGATGGGAAACGTGTATACGACCTTCCAAGCACGACCGAGATTCGCGCTTATCATCACGAGCAAATGA
>NZ_JAPEHX010000082.1:0-10249 GCF_028823655.1 Exiguobacterium sp. B2(2022)
TTTCACGTGACGTGAAAGGGCTTTGACTTAGTTGTTCAAGTTCTCGACTTCGACGATTCGGAAGCCTTTTTGTTCAAGCTTGGCGACAACTTTGTTCTTCATGTCTTCTTCGCAATCCGGTGGTAACGTCACGAGTACGCGACGCAACACCTTACTTTTTGCATCAAGCGTCATCAAGCTTGCGATTGACGTATACTTGTTCACGATTTTTGTAATCTTCTCGAGCGCTCCTGCCTGTTCGCTCAAGGCAATCGTCAAGACGTAACTACCTGTGTCACGACTCCATGCCTCCTCGAGCATCCCAAGCATCTTCCCATGCGGAAGAATGCCATAAAACTCATTGCTTTCATCTTTCAATACGGCAATGTATGGCAATTCTTTGATTGAGAAAAAGACTTCGAAGAAGCCGTCGGACTCATGAACGTATTTTTGCGTATTTTTAATGAGCGTCATCACATTATCGTCCATGTTTTCCCCGTTCATTCCATGACGATAAATATGCATCTTATAAATGTTACCGCGGAAAAATTTCCCCGTCTCATCTAAAACAGGCACACAACGATATCCTGTTTCTTCAAGCGTATGAAGCGCTTCCCGCAATGTTGCCTTTTCACTGATTGTGACAACATCTTTCTTCGGGATACATAAGCTATGCACTAACATGCGTTTTCCTCCTAGCCAATAATAAAGTGGTCTACACCCTATTCATTATTATTCCCCAAATATGATGAACATCCTGCATACTTTTTCTGAAAAGTTATGAACACTTCTTGTAATCCTTGCATTTGTCGGAATACGAAAAAGTCGTTATAGTGAAACTATCCAAACAGACAAAGGGGATGGACGATTATGACGATGAAGAAAGCATTGACGATTGCCGGTTCTGATACGAGCGGCGGCGCGGGTATCCAAGCCGACCTCAAAACGATGGAAGAACTCGGTGTGTACGGTATGACAGCTTTGACTGTCATTGTGGCACAAGATCCACATAACGCATGGAACCACGAAGTCTTTCCAATCGACACGACATTGATCGAGAAACAAATTGATACGGTACTCGCTGGGATCGGAGTCGATGCAGTGAAGACGGGAATGCTCCCGACACCTGAAATCATCGAACTCGCAGCACGTAAGATTAAAGAATACGGAATCGAGAATGCCGTCGTCGACCCGGTCATGGCATGTAAAGGTGCGGATGAGATTCTTGACCCGAACGTTGCGGTCGCGATGCGTCAACATCTCGTACCAGTTGCAAAAATCATCACTCCAAACTTATTCGAGGCGCGTATGCTCGCTGGCCTCGATAAAACACCATCGACGATGGACGAAATCAAAGAAGCGGCTCGCCTGATCCATGAGCTCGGCGCTGAGATCGTCATCGTCAAAGTCGGTGGCAAACTTGGTTTCGATACAGCATTCGACGTCTTGTACGACGGAAACGAATTCCGCCTGCTTGAAAGTGAAAAAATCGAGCCTGCGTTCACACACGGTGGTGGATGCACGTTCTCTTCTG
Organism: Exiguobacterium sp. B2(2022); assembly: GCF_028823655.1. Lineage (NCBI taxonomy): Bacteria > Bacillati > Bacillota > Bacilli > Caryophanales > Exiguobacterium > Exiguobacterium sp. B2(2022). The sequence continues at coordinate 1,514 of NZ_JAPEHX010000082.1, forward strand.
CCATCGCGGCTTCTCTCGCAAACGGCCATACGGTCGAAGAAGCGATTGAAATCGGAAAAGAATTTATCACAGAAGCAGTTCGTCACTCATTCCGTCTCAATCAATACGTTGGACCGACGAACCACACGGGATACCGTAAAAAAGTAGCAACACAATCGTAAACAGATGACCCGGAACGTGACGTTTCGGGTCATCCTTTCCATTGGAGGGACAGACGTGAAAGCGATTCAACCTGATCACATTCAGCAATATTTAGACAATCACGTCGCAACACCACTTTTCGTGCATGTCGAGACGACAAATGGTGCCTATGCGACACATAACGACCCGGACTTCCATAACGCCGGGATGTTTATCCGTAATGCCAAAATCGAATATAGCATCGGTCAAATCAAAGGAAACGGACCTTACCGTGTCGGCTTAAAGCTCGATCACGGCTGGCTCTATGTTGAAGGATTGACCGACTATGAGGCGCACGGCGAACAGCTGTTACTCGCCGGTCACGATCGACTCGGTCGACTGGCGTGTGCGCTACACATCGATATCAAACCGCTTCCACAAGGAGCATCGGAGGTGGAGAACCAATGAATGGACCATTACTCGTCATTTTCCCACACCCGGACGATGAGGCGTTCAGCTCAGCCGGAACGATCATCCAACATCGTCAAAAAGGACTTCCGGTCACGTATGTCTGCTTAACACTAGGCGAAATGGGACGCAACATGGGCTCCCCGATTTTTACGACGCGTGAGGAGCTCCCTAAAATTCGAAAACATGAACTTGAAGAAGCTTGTCGGATGATGGGCATCGAAGATTTGCGCATGTGGGGACTTCGTGATAAAACCGTCGAATTTGAGGACGAGGCAGAGCTCGCTGGTCGCTTCCGCGCATTGATTGACGAAGTGAAGCCGGAAACGGTCATCTCGTTCTATCCAGGGTATGCCGTCCACCCGGACCATGAAGCGACAGCACGTGCTGTCGTACGAGCACTTCAGGAGATGGGAGAGACACGACCTGAATTTTTAGGTGTCGCATTCGATCGCCGCACAGAAGAAGAACTCGGACAACCTCACGTGATCGTCGATGTGACGGAAGAGAGCGAGCAGAAGAAAGACTCCCTCTTTGCCCATCGTTCTCAGACGGAAGGTCTACTTCGCGCGATCGACAACGCAGAAAACGCCCACGTCATGGAGTTACTCCAACGTGAGCGCTTCTATCATTATCCGTTCTCATGATTCATAGGCTAGACGGGTCATATAAAGCAATGCCCCAACGGTCCCAAGACCGATTAACGTTCCGAATACTACAACGATTTGTCCCATGTTTTCACCTCTTCTAGACTATACGAACAATTCCATTCATTGGTTTCAAACACGTGCCGTTCGCACGTGTTTTTTTAGAAATAAAGAACGTAAATCACGATGGCCAATACGATTCGATAGACCGCGAACGGCATCAATTTCACTTTGTTGATCAACTTCAAAAAGAACTTAATCGAAATAAGCGCGAACAGAAACGCACTGATGAACCCGACGATAAACACCGGCAATGTATCGAGCGTAAAGTACGTCCATTTGCTATAAAGCGACAACGCACTCGCTCCAAACATGATCGGCACCGCCATAATGAACGTAAAATCTGCTGCTGCTCGGTGACTCATCCCAAGGAGGACACCACCTGAAATCGTCGAGCCCGACCGTGAAAATCCTGGCCATAACGAGAAGCATTGAATCAATCCGACACCAAGTGCTTGCTTATACGTGATGTCATCGAGCGTTGCAGTCGTTTGTCGTTTCACACCTGATAGATCTGCGGCAATCATAAAGAAAGCCCCAATGACTAACCCAATCAACACCGTCTTGACCGAGAAGAGGTGTGTATCGATGTAGTCCTCGAACAATATACCGAGGACACCGGCCGGAAGCAGTCCAATCAAAATATGTATCAGATTGAATTGGCGTACTGTCTCGTTTTGCCTTATTGTGAATAGCGCCTTCGGATTCAGCAACGCTTTGAATCGGTCTTGAAAGACGACAACAACCGCTAAAATCGAACCTAATTGAATGACGATTTTAAACGTGTTTGCCACTTCCTGACCTAAAAACTGACTCGAGTTCAACCAAAGTCCGTCCACGAGAATCATATGACCTGTCGACGAGACCGGAGCGAATTCAGTCAGCCCCTCAACGACTCCTAATAAAAAACCTACGAATAACTCATACCATTCCACGATGTTTCTCCTGTAATTCCTTTAGATTGTTCTCATCATACACTTCTCCTCACCATCTTGCGTCCGTCTTAAGACGTAAAAACAGGCATGGCTTATGGCCCATGCCTGTGAGAATTATCGTGCAGTCGCATGAACGACCCACACAACAAGCCCAATCATTGAATACGCCAAAAATAGAGACAACCCCTAATCCGAGAATGCCAAGATGCCACAGCATCGAGACAGACGATTCCGTCGTCGCTCGAATGGATGAAGGAACTTGATGGTGCAAAAGTCCATAATAAAGTGGCTCCATCGCCCCATAGAGAAGCGCCAACAATCCCATGACACCAATTCCGATTGGACTCGGAAATAAACCGATGAAGAGAAACCCGCCACCAATCACCCAACCGAATCGTTTCAACCAACGTTCCGACGGGGCAACACGCACGATGGTACCTGCGAACAGTTGCCCAGGTAACTGGATCAAGAGCAACCCGCTTGAAATGACACCGAACCAATAGATCGGAACGGACACATCGCGAGCGTACAGTTGCCAAAATTCATCGATGAAGTTAAAAGCGGATACCGCTGCCAAAAAACCGATTGTGACATAACGAAGTTGTCGGTTTGACCAAATGAATTGAAACCCTTTGAACAAATGGCGCCACGTCAAACGTTCCTCCCGCTCTCGATGAGTCGGTTCAACGAGAAATACGCTACATAGTGTCGCCATCATTAAACTCAAAATCGAGACTCCATAGTTCCACTCCAAGGGAAGGTACTGCGCCAACATACTGCCACTCAATGCCGCCACCACAGCGGCCACAATCCCAATCGCGTTCAGCTTCCCAAGAACCCGTTCGAATGACGAAGCTTCATGACTTTCCTGTAAGGACTCGTATAGCAGCGCATTCTCTGCCCCACTTCGAATGACCGACCCAACGGCCGAACAGCTGATCGCGACAAAGAAACCCGTGAACGTGAACGAATACAAAATGACGATAAACGACAGCCATTCTAACGCGACACCGATTTGAACAAGTCGACGCCGTGCCGTATGATCCGCCCATACACCAGTCGGTACTTCGAACAGAACGATGATGAGCGCATACACCATCTCTAAATAAACGACTTCCTGAACGGAGATGCCCCGTGACTCCCAGAACAGCCGTTCAATCACGTATGCGGGAATCAAGCCTTCAAACCAACGAATCCATCCTAATCGGACAACGTTTCGACGAACTTAACTAGGTGAACGTGCTCGTTTTCTCATTTGAATCTCCTCCTTACTTGTCTATTCCCGAAAACACAAAAAAACCACGAGATTCCTCTCGTGGTTGACGTGTTATTTCAATAAGTTGAGAATCTCGCGATTGAACGCCGGAATGTCATCCGGTTGACGGCTCGTCACGAGCTGGTTCTGACAGACGACGACTTCTTTATCCGCATATTTGGCACCGGCATACTCCATGTCGACTTTAATCGATTTATAACCGGTCGCGTCACGACCTTCTAACGACTTCGCCGTAATCAACAGCTGTGGTCCGTGACAGATGGCAAAGACAGGTTTTTTCGCATCCATGAAGGCTTTCGCGAACGAGACGAAACGTTCGTCCTCACGCAACAAGTCAGGAGAGAATCCGCCTGGTAAGAGAAGGGCGTCAAAATCTTCTGGCGATACATCGTCAATCGATTGATCGATGTTCACTTTCGCCTCTCCTTGCTTCCCTTCTACCGTGTTGCCTGCTTTCTTCTCGATCGTCACGACGTCATGTCCCGCATCCACCAATGCGTCACGGGGACCCGTGAATTCTACATCTTCAAACATATCTGTAATGAGCGTTGCTACTTTTGCCATGTTCTAAACACTCCCTCTGTTTGTTTTATGCACATAGGGACTGTTCCACTGGCATGAATCACTTAAACATCATTGCATGCATTCAACGGAACTTCGAGACATACGGATTATCGCGTTCAAAGAAGCGATATGGGTAGTCACGCGCCTCGCCCGTGTTCGGAATGCCGATGCGTGGACCCGCCTCAATCACCATTCCCGTCTCACCTTCAGCAAGATAGAGCGGGTCTTGTTGGAACGAGTGACCATATAAGTCCATCGTGATCCCGAGTGCTTTCGTCAACTTCCCTGGTCCGTTCGTTTGGTCATATCGTTTCACCCCAGGACGGTTCGAAGCAATCCATTCATGTCCTTGAATCGGTTCGACGGCTCGAATCAACACGGCTTCCGGTGTACCAACCGGACCACTGACCACGTTCAGGAGCGTATGTGTATGCATTTGATACGTGTATACATGCCCAGGCTGTCCGAACATGACTTCCGTCCGTTTCGTTCGACGCCCTCCGAAACTATGTGCCGCCCGATCGATGGCACCAAGGTAAGCCTCTGTCTCGACAATCTTCGCGATGATGTCACCTTCCGGATGTCGCCGCACCAAATATTGCCCGAGTAAGGCGCGTGCCAATTCGAGTGTCGGTTGTTCATAAAATGCTAGATCGAGTCGCTTCATCGTTCCACCTCCGTTTTTCCTATTTTCTCAAAAGTCATATGCTGCACACAAAAAAGATGCCCTGCATGGCAGGACACCTCGATATTACGATGCGATTTTAAGTGATTCACGTTGCTTCCCCAATCGGACGTATCCCAAAATGATGGAGAAGACGGGGCTGAGCCAAAGGAAGAACGCAAATGGGGCGTATTCCAATACAGGCACACCGAGTGTCGCTGCGAAGAATGCACCGGAGACACCCCATGGAATGAGCGGGTTGATCACAGTCCCGCCATCCTCAAGCGCACGTGACAAGTAGCGTGGGTCAATTCCACGATCGATAAACCCTTGTTTGAACGCCTGTCCTGGCAAGAGAATCGACAAGTACTGTTCCCCTGCGAGCAAGTTGACACCGATTGAGCTGAGGACGACCGAGAGGACCGAGCTTCCTGGTGACTTCAAGCGCTCGAGCAACGATTCAACGATTGCTTGGAACACACCGAGTTCACGTAACAAGCCTCCGAATGCAAGGGCGATCAAGACGAGGCTGACCGACCAAAGCATCGATTCAAGACCACCACGATCGAGTACCGTCGCAATCGTCTCATTCTCGACACCTGACTTGAATCCAGACTGCATGACACCGAGCCAGTTCGAGATGCTCCAGTTGCCTTGAACGAATCCAGCCGTCAATACACCTGCGAACATCCCAACGAGCATCGTCGGCAAGACCGGCATGCGGCGGAACGCAAGCACTGCGACGAGCACAGGGGCAATTAACGTGAGCCATGAGAGGTCGAAACGTCCGCTGAGCGCAGCTTGTGCTTCCGCGATTTGTGTCGTGTCCGCGCTTTGACCGCTACGTCCGAGGAACGTGAATAAAATTAACGTGATGATGAACGCTGGAATCGTCGTCCCCATCATGAAGCGAATGTGGTCGAATAATTTGACACCCGCCACTGCCGGCGCAAAGTTTGTCGTATCCGACAATGGGCTCATCTTGTCTCCGAAGAGCGCACCCGACACGATGGCACCTGCAGCGAGAGCTGGCGAGATGCCTAGTGCCGTCCCGATTCCGAACAAGGCGACACCGACCGTTCCGACTGTAGTAAACGCACTTCCTGTGAATGTTGAGACAATCATCGTAATCAATAAGACACTTGGTAAGAACCATTCAGCAGAGATTGTATTTAATCCGATGGAGAGGATCGTCGCGACCGTCCCGGACATTTGCCACACTCCGATGAGCATCCCAATCAACAACAAAATTAACACCGGCATGATCGCTTCACGAATCCCGTTGATCATCGCCGTTTCAATCTGTTTGAAGTCGCGTGAGCGATAATATGCGTATCCACCTACTATTACCATTGTGCCAAAAATCGCCATATGCGGCGTCGCTTTGGCCAAAAACATCAGTGCGAGCAAGGTGATCCCGCTCATCAACACGACGAATACAGCTTCTTTTCCTTTCATCTGCATCGACGTCCCCTCCTTTCGTTATATCATAATCATTTATTATTTCGCCTAACCGCTTAAACGCTTTTATGCACAAAAGCATGTCAGTGATGTTTTTTACTATACTCGCTTCCTTTCTCCCTGTCAAACGTCTTTTTATGATAAATTATATGCTTGAGGGTGACCTCCGGAGTTCGTAACCTCCTCCGACATCAAAACTAGCGAAAAGGAAGTGTGCTTCATGCAACACGAAAAAGCTTTGGTCGTCTTCAGTGGTGGCCAAGATTCAACCACTTGCCTGTTTTGGGCAAAACAACAATTCTCTCATGTGGAGGCGGTGACATTCGCATATGGTCAGCGCCATGATGCGGAAATCGAGGTCGCAAAAGAAATCGCGGCAGAACTCGATGTCCCACACCACATCCTCGACTTGTCCCTACTCGGACAACTCACATCAAACGCGCTCACGAGACATGATCTCGACATCGACAATGCGGACGTCCCAAACACGTTCGTCGATGGACGCAACCATCTATTCTTATCATTTGCGGCTGTCATGGCCAAACAACTCGGTATGCATCACATCGTGACCGGTGTATGTGAAACGGACTTTTCAGGTTACCCGGATTGCCGAGACCAATTCATCAAATCACTCAACGTGACACTCAATTTAGCGATGGATTATCCATTCGTCATCGACACACCGCTCATGTGGCTCGATAAAAAAGAGACGTGGGCACTCGCCGACGAGCTCGGTGCCTTCGACTACGTCAAAGAACGTACGCTCACTTGCTACAACGGTGTCATCGGTTCAGGTTGTGGAGAATGTCCGGCGTGTAAGCTTCGCCAAAACGGACTCACAGCTTACGAGGAGGTGCGCGTATGAAACATGCTCCATTCCTTGCCCCGACCAGTGTCGAATCGAAACAAGAAGGGTCGCTCATCTACTGCCCGCATCGTGTTCAAATCGTCAAAGAAGTGACGTTCGACGCGGCACACCATTTATTTGATTATGATGGCAAATGTCGTGCCCTTCATGGTCACACGTATAAGCTCCAGATGGGTGTCAGCGGTTTTCTCGACAATCGCGGGATGACGCTCGACTTTGGTGACTTGAAAAAAATCTTCAAAGAAGAGCTTGAGCCATATCTCGACCATCGCTACTTGAACGAGTCACTCCCTTATATGAATACAACTGCAGAAAATATGTGTTATTGGATTTTCGAACAGTTGGCGACACACTTGCCAAATGAACGCGACGTGCGCGTCGAATTCGTCCGTTTGTATGAAACGCCGACGTCATACGCTGAGTTCCGCCGTGAATGGTTGGTGGAATCGTGAAAATCCCTGTTTTAGAAGTGTTCGGACCGACCTTCCAAGGAGAAGGACGTGCCATTGGACAGAAGACGATGTTCGTCCGGACCGCCGGTTGCGATTATCGCTGTTCGTGGTGCGATTCAGCATTCACTTGGGACGGTTCAGAAAAACCGGACATGCTAACGGCGGACGAGGTCATCGATCGCCTTGACGCACTCGGTGCGTACGATTACGTCACCATATCGGGTGGAAACCCGCTCCTCATCGCGGCCATGGAGAACCTCGTCGTGAAATTGAAAGAGCGTGGCGTCACACTCGCCGTCGAGACGCAAGGTAGCCGCTATCAAGAGTGGCTCACACAGATCGATGACGTGACCCTCAGCCCGAAGCCTCCTTCGTCTGGCATGAAGACAAACTGGGAACAACTCGACGCCATCGTCGAACGGCTGCGCCCGGAGCAGACGACATTCAAAGTCGCTGTCTTTGATGAAGTGGACCTCGCCTACGCGAAAGAAGTACAACAACGCTACTCACCGGACGTCATGTATTTATCTGCCGGTAATCCAGAGCCAGGTGCTGACGGTGATATCACCGATGCCCAGCTCCGTCGTTTAAAACAATTGTGGGAAGACGTCGCACGCGACCCTTCATGGCAAAGCGTTCGCGTCCTGCCACAACTACACACATTACTGTACGCCAACGAACGTGGCGTCTAAGGAGAATGAACATGAGACCAGAAGACTTACAAGACCTCTCGCTCCTCGGACAGAAGAGCGTCCCTTACATTTTTGAATATACACCTGACGTCCTCGAGGCGTTCCCGAACCGTCACCCGGAGAACGACTACTTCGTCAAATTCAACGCACCGGAATTTACGTCCCTGTGCCCAATCACAAACCAACCCGATTTTGCGACGATCTACATCTCGTATATCCCGGATGAGAAACTCGTTGAGTCGAAGTCATTGAAGTTGTACTTGTTCAGTTTCCGTAACCACGGTGACTTCCACGAGAACTGCATCAACGTCATCGGGAAGGACCTCGTCAAATTGATGGAGCCACGCTATCTCGAAGTGTGGGGCAAGTTCACACCACGTGGTGGCATCTCGATTGATCCTTACTACAATTACGGAAAGCCTGGTACGAAGTATGAGAAAATGGCAGAACATCGTCTGTTCAACCATGACCTCTATCCAGAGACGGTCGATAATCGTTAATCAAAAAGTAGACGCTCCATGGGAGTCGT
>NZ_JAPEHX010000083.1:0-9686 GCF_028823655.1 Exiguobacterium sp. B2(2022)
TTAATCGCTTCTGGTGTGAAGTCTTCGATTCCTTCGAGCTGTTGTTTGAACTCTGCAAGGACAGCGGGAACCGTTTCCCCTGAAAGGACAGCGTTCGCTTCCTCGTCATACTCGATCTCATCTTTGAAGAACAAGTCCGTCAACGAGACAATCTCCGCCCCGTGCGTCATTTGTTCTTTATACAATGCAATCAAGTTTGTTGCCCAATCTGCCTCCTCGACAGATACCGCCTCGGGTAATCGTCCTGCTTCTTGTAAGAATGGTAAACTGAGTGCCACTACTTCGTCAAGCGTGGCCTTCTTCATGTATACACTATTGATCCAAGAAAGTTTTTGTTGGTCAAATACAGCCGGACTCTTCGACAAGCGGTTCGCATCAAACATTTCAATAAACTCTTCTTTCGAGAAGATTTCTTCTTCTCCGACTGGTGACCAGCCAAGAAGAGAAATGAAGTTGAAGAGCGCTGCTGGCAAGTAACCGAGATCCGCATATTGTTCAATGAACTGGATGATCGATTCATCACGTTTTGACAATTTCTTATGTTGATCGTTATAGATGAGCGTCATGTGACCGAACTCAGGATATTCCCATCCGAGTGCGTCATATACCATCATCTGTTTTGGTGTGTTTGCGATGTGATCGTCTCCACGCAAAACGTGGCTAATCTTCATCAAGTGGTCGTCGACAACAACCGCGAAGTTGTAAGTCGGAATGCCATCTTGTTTCACGATGACCCAATCACCAAAGTCTTTCGACTCGAATGAGACATCGCCTTTGACGACATCCGTCCATTTATACGTCACGCCTTCAGGCACGCGAATTCGAATTGACGGCTTGCGGCCCTCTGCTTCAAACGCTTCACGTTCTTCGACAGTCAGGTTGCGGTGCGCACCAGAATAACGCGGTGCTTCGCCGCGCGCGATTTGTGCTTCACGTTCTGCTTCGAGCTCCTCTGATGTCATATAGCATTTATAAGCAAGACCTTTGCTCATCAATTCGTTGACGTATTTCTCATAAAGTGAAAGACGTTCCATTTGATAATATGGACCGTAGTCTCCATCACGACCTGGACCTTCATCCCAATCGATTCCGAGCCACTCCAAATACTTCATTTGACTCTCGACACCATTTAATACATTTCGCTTTTGGTCAGTATCTTCAATTCGAAGAATCAATTTCCCGCCTGCATGACGAGCAAATAAGTAATTAAACAACGCAGTCCGCGCATTTCCGATGTGGAGATGCCCCGTCGGACTAGGCGCATAGCGTACACGCACTTCACTCATAATAGTTCCACCTTTCTTCTCTTCTGCCCAAATAGTATACCATTTCTGTCAAGCCCGGTTGAGTAAGATGACCGCTTGCGCCGCGATTCCTTCTTCACGTCCTGTGAAGCCGAGTTTCTCTGTCGTCGTCGCCTTCACGTTCACCTGTTCGATGTCCGCTTCGAGTAGGTCGGCAATGACCGCTCGCATCTCATCAATATAAGGACGTAGTTTTGGACGTTGTGCCATGACAGTCGCGTCCACATTTCCGAGGACATATCCTTCATCCTTCACAAGTTGCCATACGTGGCGAAGCAATTCTTTCGAATCCGCATCTTTAAATTCAGGATCCGTATCAGGGAAATGCTTCCCGATGTCACCTGCCGCAATCGCTCCAAGCGCTGCATCGGCAATCGTATGGAGTAACACATCGGCGTCGGAATGACCGAGTAGACCACGTTCATGTGGAATCTCAATCCCTCCTAAAATTAATGGACGTCCTTCCGCAAATGCGTGTACATCAAATCCTTGACCAATTCTCATTGTAAGTCCTCCCTCGCTAAAATCGCATCACCAAACAATAAATCCTCCGGCGTCGTCATCTTAATATTATGATAGTCTCCAAGAACGACTTGTACCGTTTCACCAAGCCATTCGAATAAACTCGCATCGTCCGTTCCCATCATCTGTTGTTCGACCGCTCGTTCATGTGCCGCTAAAATCGCCTTGGCCTGGAAAGCTTGCGGCGTTTGCGCCAACCATAGATTTTCCCGAGGAACCGTTCGTTCGATTTGATGACGTTCGACTTGTTTAACTGTGTCTTTGACCGGTACTGCTAAAATGGCGCCACCTTGTAACGCCGCTTCTGCCACTTGATGCAGCTGTTCACGTTTTACAAACGGACGGGCACCGTCATGAATCATCACAATCGTATCGGGGGCAACCACCTTAAGCCCCGCATGGACACTCTGTTGTCGTTCTTCCCCACCTGTTACATATGTAATCGGTGTTTCGACTTGTGCCGTGATTGCTTCAAACCAGTCACGTTCCTCTGGACGAATCGCCAAAACAATTCGTTCACACCAAGGATCGGTATCGAACGCTTGTAACGTCCACGCGATAATCGGTTTGTCACGGAGCGACAACATGAGTTTGTTCGCATCCGCTCCCATTCGTTTCCCTCTTCCCGCAGCCGGGATCACAACTGTATAAGATACTATGTCAAACACCTCTCTTCGTGAAAAAAGAGAGCGCTCACGCGTCTCTTTTTTGTTCGTTATTCAGGACGAGCAAAAATCATTCGGCCTGCAGATGTCTGCAGCACGCTCGTCACGACGACAGGAAGCGTCTTCGAGATCAACTTACGTCCACCTTCCACGACGACCATCGTCCCGTCTTCGAGATAGGCAACACCTTGATTTTGTTCTTTCCCTTCTTTAATGACAGTGACGACCATTTCTTCGCCAGGGATGACGATTTGTTTGACGGCATTCGCTAAGTCATTGATGTTCAAGACTGGAACATTTCGCACTTCACAAACTTTGTTTAAGTTGTAGTCGTTCGTGACGACAATCCCATTTTTCAACTCTGCCAACTTGATTAATTTGATATCGACTTCTGGTACGTCTTCAAAGTCCCCATCATAAATTTCAACTTGGATTCGCTTGTTTTCTTGCAGTTCTTTTAAAATATCAAGTCCACGACGACCACGGTTTCGTTTCAACGTATCCGATGAATCCGCGATATATTGAAGTTCTCCGATGACGAACTGCGGAACGATCAATGTACCTTCCACAAACCCAGTCGTGGCGATATCTGCGATACGACCGTCAATAATGACGCTCGTATCTAAGATTTTATCATTCGAACGTTGCACCGGTTCAGCCGCAGGTTTCTCCCGCTCACTCTTTACAAATAGTTTGATCCATTCGTTACGCTTCCGATACCCGACCGCGAAACCGAAGTAACCAAACAGTGCCGTGACAAAGATTGGAACGATTTTACTCAGTAAGAAAATGTTCGTTACTTCAAGCGAGACACTGATCAAAAAGGCAATCAAGAGCCCGATAATGAGGCCGATCGAACCGAATAAAATATCCCCTACCGGTAAACGGACGAGCCGTTCTTCGACAAAACGAATAAATGCAACAACACCATCGGTTAAGAATAAACTAAGAATGAAGAAGATAAGTCCACCAATCAAACTTGCTACGTATGGAATCGTTAACCACTCCGGCACATTCATGCCGAGGTCCCCCAATAATAATGTTGCCTCGATAATTCCGAACCAACCTACGACGAGACCAATCAAAATAAATCCGATTCGTACAGCAATCTTCACTCATTCCACCTCCTTCTCTATGAAATAAAATTTCAAAAATAACACTTTCATTGTAACATGGTTTTTTCAATCACGTTCGTTACAAAGCGTTAAAAACTGCCATTGGCGATCCGTTAAAACGGAATCGCCAACTGCAGTGCTTCGTCTACCGTTCCGACGCCGACCACTTCAATCCCTGCCGGAGCAGTCCATCCCCCCATGTTGTTTTTCGGAATGATGGCACGTGTGAATCCTAATTTTGCGGCTTCGGCGACACGTTGTTCAATACGTGATACGCGTCGCACTTCTCCAGTCAATCCGACTTCACCGATGCAGACATCCGTCGGACGAGTCGGGCGGTCGCGGAAACTCGAGGCAATCGAGACACAAATCGCGAGGTCAATCGCAGGCTCATCTAGTTTGACGCCACCCGCTGCTTTCAAGTAGGCGTCTTGCGTCTGAAGCAATAAGCCAGAGCGTTTCTCAAGGACGGCCATCAGAAGCGCGACCCGGTTTTGATCGATTCCCGTCGCCATACGTCTCGGGTTACCGAATGATGTTGGCGAGATGAGTGCTTGTAGTTCGACGAGCACTGTCCTTGTCCCTTCCATCGAAGCGACGACCGTCGAACCGGAAACACCGGCGGTTCGTTCTTCTAAAAAGATTTCGGACGGGTTGAGGACTTCTTCTAGGCCACTCTCTTTCATCTCGAAGATCCCGATTTCGTTCGTTGAACCGAAACGGTTTTTCACTGCGCGTAAAATACGGAACGTATGATGACGCTCCCCTTCAAAGTAAAGTACCGCATCGACCATGTGCTCGAGTAAACGTGGACCCGCAATCGATCCTTGTTTCGTTACGTGACCGACGATGAACACAGCAATCCCTCGTGTTTTTGCAATCTTCATGAGCGCTGCCGTACATTCTCGTACTTGTGACACACTTCCTGGCGCCGATTGAATCTCATCCATATATACCGTCTGAATCGAATCGATGATGACAAACCCGGGTTGTTCTTCATCAATGACACGTTCAATCATCAACATGTCTGTCTCAGCGAGCACAAACAAGTCTTCGGTCGGTAAGCCGAGACGTTCCGCTCGCAGTTTCGTCTGCTTGAGTGATTCTTCACCTGAGATATAGAGCACTTTTTTACCACTATGGGCTAGGTGTGCACTGACCTGTAACAGAATCGTCGACTTCCCGATTCCTGGGTCCCCTCCGACTAAGACAAGTGAGCCCGGCACGATCCCACCACCGAGCACACGGTCAAATTCACGACTATTCGTGTGCACGCGTGTCTCTTCTTGTGAGACGACGTTTGCGAGCCGTTCTGGCTTCAATTGTCGAGATGAACTATGCACAAACGCTGCGCCACGTTTGGCTTTCTTCTCTTCGACAAACTCCTCAACGAGCGTATTCCATTCATTACAACCTGGACAACGTCCCATCCATTTGGCTGATTCATATCCACACGATTGGCAGACGTATTTCGTTTTAATTTTGGCCATAAGCTTCCTTCCTGTCTAAAAAAAGCTCCCTCATAAACAACGAGGGAGCTGAATGATTTACTGAACCACACCTTCGTTACGAACGACAAACTCTCCATCTTGTACGTCGAGCGCAACTTTACTGCCTCTAGCGATTGTGCCGCCGAGCATTGCTTCTGAGAGGCGATCTTCCACTTCTCGTTGAAGGGCACGACGGAGAGGGCGAGCCCCGTATTCCGGATCGTAGCCGACTTCGGCAATCTTGTCGAGCGCCGCATCCGTCAAGCTGAAATCAACTCCTTGTTCGGCAAGACGTTTCTTGAGTGTCTCTGCCATAAGCTTGATGATTTCTTGAATGTGCTCTTTTTGAAGTGAATGGAAGACCGTGATTTCGTCAATCCGGTTCAAGAACTCAGGGCGGAACGCTTTTTTCAATTCCTCGAGTACTTTATCCTTCATTTCCGTATACTCACGTTTCACATCATCTTCGACTGTGAATCCAACATATTTATTACGTTGAAGCGCTGCGGCCCCGACGTTTGACGTCATGATGATGACGGTGTTTCGGAAGTCGACCGTGCGACCTTTCGAATCCGTCAAGCGCCCGTCGTCAAGCACTTGAAGTAGGATGTTGAACACTTCAGGGTGCGCTTTTTCAATTTCATCGAGAAGGATGACCGAGTATGGTTTCCGGCGTACCTTTTCTGTCAACTGACCGCCTTCTTCGTAACCGACATAACCAGGAGGCGAACCAACGAGACGGCTCGTCGCATGTTTTTCCATGTACTCTGACATGTCGATTCGAATAATCGCATCCTCATCCCCAAACATCGCTTCGGCAACTGCGCGAGCGAGTTCGGTTTTACCGACTCCGGTAGGTCCGAGGAAGATGAATGAACCGATTGGACGTTTTGGATCTTTCAAGCCAGCCCGAGCCCGACGAATGGCGCGGGAAATCGATTTCACCGCATCGTCTTGACCGATGACACGGTTGTGAAGAATGGATTCGAGTTTGAGGAGACGGTCTGTCTCTTCCTCGGCAATCTTCGTGACCGGCACACCTGTCCAGTTTGCGACAACTTGAGCGATATCTTCTTTCGTCACTTCAAGTTTTTCGTTTCCTTGTTTGTTCTGCCATTCTGCTTTCAACTCTTCTAACTCATCGCGTAACTTTTGTTCTGTATCACGGAGAGAAGCCGCTTTTTCAAACTCTTGGCTTTGAACAGCAGAGTCTTTTTCTTTACGAATCGATTCAAGGCGTGACTCCAACTCTTTCAAGTTCGGTGGTGCCGTGAACGAGCGAAGTCGTACTTTTGATGCCGCCTCATCAACGAGGTCAATCGCTTTGTCCGGTAAGAAACGATCCGAGATGTAACGGTCAGACAGAACGACCGCCTCGTGAATCGCTGTGTCTGTAATCGTTACGCGGTGATGCGCTTCATAACGATCGCGCAACCCGAGTAGGATTTGTTCAGCTTCTTCTGTTGTCGGTTCATTTACTTGAATTGGTTGGAAGCGTCGTTCAAGCGCTGCATCTTTTTCGATGTACTTCCGGTATTCATCAAGTGTTGTCGCCCCGATACATTGAAGTTCACCACGAGCCAATGACGGCTTGAGAATGTTCGACGCATCAATCGCACCTTCTGCACCACCCGCACCAATCAATGTGTGCAACTCGTCGATGAAGAGAATGACGTTTCCTGCCTGACGAATTTCGTCCATTACTTTTTTCAATCGATCTTCGAACTCACCACGATATTTTGTACCTGCTACGAGTGTACCCATGTCGAGTACCATCACTCGTTTATTGCGAAGTGTTTCAGGTACTTCGTTGTTAATGATTTGTTGAGCGAGACCTTCGACTACTGCCGTTTTCCCGACACCTGGCTCTCCGATAAGAACCGGGTTGTTTTTCGTACGACGAGATAAGACTTCAATGACACGTTGAATCTCACCTGCGCGGCCGATGACCGGGTCTAAACGCGATTCACGTGCTTGTTGCGTCAAGTCGCGTGCCAACCCATCAAGTGTTGGGGTTGCAGCGCTCGCGCCTGGTTGTGAAGCATTTGAAGAAGACTCCGTGTTACCGAGAAGCTGTAATACTTGTTGACGTGCTTTCGTCAAACTGATTCCAAGGTTATTGAGGACACGTGCCGCGACACCTTCGCCTTCACGAATCAATCCAAGAAGGATGTGCTCCGTTCCAACATATGAATGTCCTAGTTTACGTGCCTCGTCCATCGAGAGTTCAATGACCTTTTTCGCACGCGGTGTGTAGTGAATCGTCGATCCATTCTCGGAACCGCGTCCAATCAATGATTCTACTTCTTGTTGAATTTTTTCAGAAGTCAATCCGAGAGCGAAGAGCGCTTTTGCCGCAATCCCTTCTCCTTCACGAACCAATCCTAATAAAATATGTTCTGTACCAATATTATGATGGCCAAGACGTACTGCTTCCTCTTGTGCTAAAGCTAATACGCGCTGTGCTCGTTCTGTAAATCGTCCAAACATCATTGACAAAACCTCCTTGTAGTTGGATCAAACTAAGCCTTGATCTAACGTTCGACGAACGAGGGTCGCTCGTTCTCGATCCCGTTCTTGCGTAGATAATGTTTTCCCGAAATGTTTTTGTAGAAAACCTGATTGTAACCGAACAATGAGTTCATGGAACTTTGGTGGACTCCAATCAGACAAAATTCCTAGGTCACTCGCTAAATGTAAATCAGATAATCGTTCGATGGCTTCAGTAGAAGATAGTAATTTTGCATATCGCAAAATACCATATGATCGATAAAATTGATCTTCTAACTCTTCCTGTCGATTCGCAACGAGTTCTTCGCGCGCATGACGCTCTGCTTGAATCACTTGTTCTGTCACTTCCATAAAGTCAGCCAGTAACTGTGACTCGTGACTCCCTAATGTCCGTTGATTCGACAGTTGGAACAAGCGACCCGCTGCATCACTACCTTCACCATAACGACCTCGAATCGTATAGCCCAATTTTCGAAGTTCTCGTAAGATTGGACTGATTCGTCCCGTTAAGGTGAGTCCCGGCAAGTGTAACATGACCGAGGCACGAAGTCCTGTTCCGATATTACTCGGACATGTCGTCAAATAGCCTAACTGTTCATCAAACGCATACGATAGGGATTCTGCACATAATGCATCAACTTGTTTCGCTAATTCAAACGCCTCTTTCACTTGATATCCCGGAAGTAGCGTTTGAATGCGTAAATGGTCTTCCTCATTAATCAATACACTGATGGTTTCATCTTCACTTAAGAAGACCGCACTCTCTTCATTGGTTGCAACGGCTGGGCTAATCAGGTGTTTCTCCATCAACGCCTGTCGTGTCACTTCATCATAATCACGCATATGAAGATATTCGAATCCTTTCAACCCACGTAAACGCCCTTCTAGACGATCGCAAAGCTGACGTTCTCCTTCTTTAGAAAGTACGGGAGAGAATACCGTGTCTTTGACATTACGCGCCAGTCGAATTCTTGTAGAAACGACCAAATCATCGAGCTTGGCACGTTCTTTCATTTTTGGACCAAGTGGATGTGTTAGGAAAGTTTCCATCAGACATCTCCCTGCCCTTCTAATTGCTTCATTTCTTTTTGAATGCGTGCTGCCCGTTCATAATCTTCTTGTTCGACAGCGCGGTTCAACTCCCCTGCCAACTTTTCGAGCCGTTCTTCAATCCGTTCATGTGGCGTGCGTAGCTGGTCAGGGATTGAACCGATATGATGATCATGTCCTTGTTGATATTGACGAGTAATCTTAATCAATTCATCCCGAAATACGGTATAACATGTAGCGCATCCCGCTTTTCGTACACGCAATAGGTCTTGGCGTGTCATCTGGCAAGTCGGGCATCGCTTCACGACCGGTACATATCCTGTCATCAGTTCTACCGTACATTGTCGACATAATCGTTTTTTTACGGGTACATCTTGTTCCATCACAACGACTTCATTGACAGCAGGTCGTTGTTTACAACGTTCGCATAACATACGACTTATCCCCCATTACGATAACGAAGTACTTTCATCAGTGCCAGCAATTGTTGACGTCGAATAAAAGAGCGATCATCAACTTGTAAGTTTAATGCTTCATCTGATAAGAGATGGTAAATCAATTGCGCTTCTTGTTCGTGCATCATTTGTTCTTCCACTAATCGCACGAGCACATTTTCAACGAGTTGTTCATTCAGACGTGGATGCTCATGAATGACATCCATCAAACTAGAGAGCACATCCTGTTTTTCATGTAAGATGACGCGTCGGATCCGAATATATCCACCGCCACCTCGTTTACTTTCTACTAAATATCCTTTTTCGACGGTAAAACGTGTGTTGATGACATAATTGATTTGGGATGGGACACATTCGAATCGTTGCGCGATATCTTGGCGTTTAATCTCGATTGCATTTGCCTGACTTTCCTTCAATACTTGCTTCAAATACTGTTCGATAACATCCGAAATATTTCTCATCTCCACCACCCTCTGACCATCTTTGACTTTTGACTATATTTTATCATTGATTTAAAAAAAGGCAAACGAAAAGCGATGCTCTCTATGAGAGCACCGCCAATCAATAAAAAAAA
>NZ_JAPEHX010000084.1:0-9523 GCF_028823655.1 Exiguobacterium sp. B2(2022)
TCCCGCACTTGACGTGCGTGTCCAACAAGTCGACTACATGTTCCCACATAGCACACGTTATTTCGTCACATTCACTTCTCCAACGAGTCCTGATACGACGTTCACGGTCTACGTGAAACGCAATGGACAAGTCACACACGATGATTATGATCAGGTCCATCTTCGAGAAACGACTTATCAACGGTTGAATGATGGATACGCTGCATGGACAGAACGCGTCTTACGTTCTGACACGTTCCCCTACCCCATTACCTATGGACAGGGATTCATCCGTAGAAAAGAAGACGACTCAGTGGTGAAAGGCATTTCCCCGAGCGATTTAGAGCTAGACGAAGTATTCGATCTGATTGCATATGGAACCATGTATGGTCACCTCCATCTCGACTTGTCCCAACCGACTTCAACAAACGAATCACTTTCAGATATAGCGAGAGGAACGAGACGCTATTTCGATGACCATCAAGTCCCGTTCCATACGCTATCGCTCAGCGTGACCGATCAAGACGACATCTATTTCGTCCCCTCCCTCTTTTACGATGAATTGGAATCTCCGCTCCTCGAAGACATCATCGAAAGCCGGATCCTCACCGACTGAACGAAAAAACGGATCATCCGACATGGGGGATGATCCGTTTTCGTGCAAGTTGCACTTATTTCTGTTTGTAGAACATGATCGCCTCGTACGGACGAAGGGACAATGTCGTCCCGTCGAGCTCAGGCACGTCGTAGTTGTGGCTGACGACGCTCACCCGCTCGAAACCTTCCGGAATGGTATACGTCGTTTCCGTTCCATAGAAGTTGGCGACGACGAGGAGCTCCTCGCGGTCCGTCTTCCGTGTATATGCCCAAACGTCTAACGAATCAGGCGTGAGGAGCGTATAGTCCCCGTCCGTCAAGACGTCAAGTTCTTTTCGTAATGCAATCAAGTTCTTGTAGTGGTAGAACACCGAGTTCGGGTCATCGAGCGCCGCTTCGACGTTCACGTCCTGGTAGTTCGGTGCCACGTTGATCCACGGTGTGCCGTTCGTGAAGCCGGCATGCGTCGTCGCATCCCACTGCATCGGCGTCCGCGAGTTGTCGCGTGACTTTTGTTTGATGGCTGCCATCATGTCTTCATGCGACACACCTTCTTCGCGTTTCAACTTATAGTTGTTGAGCGTCTCGATGTCACGGTACTCGTTCAAATCATCAAAGCCAGGATTCGTCATCCCGATCTCTTCTCCTTGATAGATGTACGGTGTCCCTTGGAGACCGTGGAGCACGGTCGCAAGCATCTTCGCACTCTCGACGCGATGGTTCGTGTCGTTCCCGAAACGACTGACGACGCGCGGTTGGTCATGGTTGCACCAGAAGATGGCGTTCCATCCCTTCCCGTGCATCCCTTGTTGCCACGTCGACATGATGTCTTTCAACTGGATGAAGTCGAACGGGGAGGCGACGAATTTCTCGCCGTTCGGGTAGTCGACTTTCAAGTGATGGAAGCTGAACGTCATGCTGAGCTCGTTCTCGTCCGGGTTCGAATAGCGCACGCAATGGTCGAGCGTCGTCGACGACATCTCCCCGACCGTGATGACGTCATGCCCGTCAAATACTTCTCGGTTCATCTCTTTCAAATATTCGTGGATGCGTGGGCCGTCCGTGTAGAACTTCCGACCGTCAGACTCGTCTTCCGGGAAATCTTGTTCTTTTGAGATCAAGTTGATGACGTCGAGACGGAACCCTTTGATTCCTTTCTCGCGCCAGAAGCGCATCATCTCATAGACGTCTTCACGCATCTGTTCATTCTCCCAGTTCAAGTCGGCCTGGGTCACGTCGAACAAGTGGAGATAGTATTGCCCGCTCTTCTCGTCATATTCCCACGCGTTCCCACCGAACTTCGATTCCCAGTTCGTCGGCTCGTCGCGCCAGATGTAGTAGTCACGGTACCGCTCGTCTCCCGCCAATGATTTCTGGAACCATTCATGGTCTGTCGACGAGTGGTTGACGACGATGTCCATCATGAGGCCAATGCCCCGCGCCTCTGCCTCACGGATCAATTCGTCAAGGTCTTCCATCGTGCCGTAAGACGGGTCGATGGCATAGTAATCACTCACGTCATAGCCGTTGTCGTGTTGAGGTGACTGATAGACAGGCGTCATCCAAATGTATTCGATGCCGAGTTCTGCCAAGTAATCTAGCTTCGCCGTCACCCCTTTGATTGATCCGGTTGCGTTCCCTTCCGGACTGTAAAAACTTTTTGGGTAAATTTGATAGACGACTGATTTGCGCCAATTTTTCTGTGTCATCAACGACATCTCCTTTTTGTAAGAGTTTTCATTTCAATAGGAAAGAGGGAAGAACTGCCGTCCCTCCCTCCCGAGTCAATGCTTATGCGACTTTATTTTCTTCGATTTCACCTTTCTTCATGTAGCGCTTCGACAAGATGAATGTAAGCGCGAACGGTACGATGATCGCGATGACCATCCCGACGATGAAGAGAAGGATTTTGTCTGTGAAGATTGAGAGGAATCCAGGGAGTCCTCCGACACCGATTGCGATTGCTTGAACATCGTTCAATGTGATGAAGATGGCTGCGATTGCTGACCCAATCATCGCAGAATAGAACGGGAATTTATTCGGCAAGTTGACCCCGAACATCGCCGGCTCCGTGATCCCGAAGTAAGCCGAGATTGCTGAAGTCGATGCCATGCTCTTTTGCTTCGCGTTGTGCTTGTAGACGAAGAACATGGCGAGTGCAGCAGAACCTTGTGCGATATTTGAGAGTGCGATCATCGGCCAGATGAACGTACCGCCTGTATCTGCGATCAACTGAAGGTCGATGGCGATGAACAAGTGGTGCATCCCTGTGACGACGAGTGGTGCGTAGAACAATCCGAAGAGGAGTGCCCCGACGACCGGTACGGCTTCAAACGTGTTGACGAGTCCTGTCGCAATCACATTACCAATTCCGCGTGTGATTGGTCCAACGATTGCGAGTGCGAGGAATCCAGTGACGACGATTGTCGTGATTGGAACGACCAAGAGTTGAATCGCGTTCGGTACACGTTTTTTCAAGAACATTTCAATTTGGCTCAAGATATAAGCCGCGGCGAGAACCGGCAAGATTTGACCTTGATATCCGACTTTCTCGATCTCGAACAATCCGAGGATATCGAACGTCGGTACTTCTCCTTCAAGTGCCGCTGTTCCGTAACCCCAAGCGTTCAAGAGGTCCGGGTGGACAAGCAAGAGACCCATGACGATCCCGAGCACTTCGCTTCCACCGAAACGTTTCGTCGCCGACCATCCGACGAGTGCCGGTAAGAAGACGAATGACGTGTTCGCCATCATGTTGATGAGGTCCCAAAGTCCTTGTAAGTTCGGATAAGCCTCGATGAGCGTCTGCCCTTCGATGAAGAGACCTTCAGAAGCAAGTAAGTTGTTGATCCCCATGAGGAGACCTGCCACGATGATGGCTGGAATGATTGGCATAAAGACGTCAGAGAAGACTTTGACGAGTTTTTGAAGCGGATTCATTTTTTTGCCGCCTGCGGATTTGACCTCGGCGACCGTTGCCGCTTCGAGTCCTGCGAGTTTGATGAACTCGGCATAGACGCGGTCGACATCACCGGCTCCGATGACGATTTGATACACGCCCGAGTTCTCGAACGCCCCTTTGACGAGATCGACTTCTTTCACACGTGCCTCATCGACTTTTGACTGGTCTTTGAGGGAGAGACGGAGACGTGTCACACAGTGTGCGGCTTTGTCCACGTTGTCTTTACCGCCGATCGCTTCAAGGATGTCTGCGGCAATTTGACGATAATCTGCCTTCATGTTTATTGTCCTCCTTTGTTTGAAAACTTCTAATGAAAACGGTTACTTATGAGTACAAACAAAGTATAACTTATCTATATAAGTTAAGTCAACAACTTATATATACAAGTTTAAGTGAAGGTTCTATGACCAAATTCATTGTAAAAAATTCCCTTAATCGAGTTTACGTAAACAAAAAACCTCTTCCTGTTCGAAAGAGGTTTAGCGCCGGGCGACGTCACTGAACTGGAACTTGTCCAAGCGGTGACGCGATTCCGTATATTCGAATTGTTGTCCTTCATATAAGAACGTATCGTTCGTGATGACGATGACATATTCATAGTCGTGCAAATCAAGACGCATCCGGTCGAGCTCGGTCACGTCCTCTGCCGCAATCTTTCGTTTGGCGTAGCTGATCTGTAAGCCGAGTTCTCCTTCGATATAGCCATAAATCGATCGAGCAGCGATTTCTTTTGTCAATCCAGGGACGAGGTCTTTGACGAAATAGTTGATGTCTAAGATGACGTTCTCCCCGTCAAAGTTTCGGACGCGTTCGATGCGAAACACATGCGTCCCCGGTTTCAAGTTCATCCGTTCGACGAGCCAAGGTGGGGCCTCTATCTCTTCGAACGCCGCGACATGCGTCTGGATGGAGCGACCGAGCATGCTGGCGTACACTTCCGAGAAACTGACGATGCCGTTGAATTGAAACTCGATCTGGTCGCGCTTCAACACGAAGACACCTTTCCCGTGGTGTTTTCGGACGTACCCGTTCTCCTGCAAGAGATCGAGTGCCTTACGGACCGTCCCCCGACTCGCCTCGAACTGATGCATCAGCTCCGTCTCCGACGGGAGTTTCGAGTCTGCAGGTCTCGTGCCGTTCCGCATCTCTTCTGCCAACCGCTCAAATATTTGGCGATATTTCGCCATCGCATTCCCTCCTCCATTGAAAAAGACGACCAATAGCGGTCGTCTTGTGGTTTACCATTCGCGACGATACCAAGTGATGCCGATTGCACCAGGTCCGAGATGCGTTCCGATGACCGGACCGAAATGGCTTCCCGAGATGTGTGCTTTCGGGAACTTCTGTTTCATCGAAGCGATTTCTTCCGCCTGACGCTCCGGGCAGTTGGCGTGAATGATTCCGATACAGTATCCCTCACCGTCACCGGCAATCGACTCGTCCATCATTTCTTCGATTCGACGTACAGCCTTCTTATACGTACGAATCTTTTCAAATGGGACGATCAACTTGTCTTGGAAGTGGAGGACCGGCTTGATTTGTAGGAACGAGCCGACGAGCGCTTGCGCGGCGCTCAATCGTCCACCACGTTGTAGATGATCGAGATCATCGACGACGAAATAGGCGCGAATCGAATCACGGACCGTCTCGAGTCGGGCGATGATTTCTTCCGGTGTGGCGCCTTTGTCACGGAGGTTTAACGCTTCTTCGACCATGAACGCTTGCGGCATACAAGAAATCTCTGAGTCAAACGCATGAACGGTCACATCGACCATATCATTTAGCGCGACCATCGACTGGTACGTTCCGCTGATGCCACTTGAGAGTGTGATGGCAATCACGTCCGTCACATCATCCGGCAAATTTTCAATCAACTCGACCGTCTCACCGATGACCGGTTGAGACGTCGTCGGTAGCTTGCCTGCCTCGATTCGCTCATAGAACGCCTCCGTCGACATATCGATTGACTCGCGGTACGACGCGCCATCGAAGATGACACTGAGTGGAGCGACATGGACGTCATGTCGTGCCAAAAAATCATCCGACAGATAGGCGGTACTGTCGGTTAAAATCGCAATGTTTCCCATACTATATCCTCACTTTACGTCGTTTCATTTTTCCAATTATGTTAGGATTCCATTCCATATTGTAACACAAAAACGAGGTAAAGCATCGGTGACGCTCAAATCTCGACCCAACCCCGGCGAATCGCATCGACGACCGCTTGTGTCCGGTCGTTCACATCCATTTTACGAAGGACAGAGGACACGTGGTTTTTAACCGTTTTCTCACTGATGAACAGCATGTCACTGATGTCTCGGTTCGACCGACCATCCGCGAGAAGGTGCAGCACCTCGACCTCACGACGTGACAACAGTTGATACACCGGGTCATCCGTGCGACTTTCGACGCCACGACCCGCTTGTTCCCCTTTGAATTGTAAGAGGCGACGATATTCTTTCAAGACGTTTGTCGTCACTTTCGGGTGTAGGTAAGCCCCGTCCCGAGCGACGGCACGGACCGCCGAAATCAATTCGGTCGACGCCACTTCTTTTAAGAGAAAACCAGACGCGCCCGCTTCGAGCGCATGCGTGATATATGACTCATCATCGTGGATAGAGAGGATGAGGACGCGTGTCTCTGGTGACAGGAGCGACAGTTGTTTCGTCGCCTCGATCCCATTCATGTCCGGCATGTTGATGTCTAAGATCATGATCTCCGGTTTTTGTTCGCCGGCGATACGAATCGCCTCGCGACCCGTACGTCCTTCTGCGACGACCGTAAATTCATCTTCCAAATCAAAAATCCGCTTCAATCCTTCGCGGAACAGTTCGTGATCATCCACGATTGCAATGCGTGTCTGTGTCATTTCCATGTATGTCTTCCCCCTTGTTCTCTCACGGAATCGGAATCGACATCCGGACGACCGTCCCCTTGCCGACTTCCGAGTCAATGGTGATACTTCCGCTCACCAACTCAATTCGCTCACGCATCCCGACGATCCCAAACGATTCTTCGCCAATCGTACTCGGCTCGAAACCGATGCCATAGTCGCGGATGTGAAGGTGAATCACATCGCTCGCCTGTTCGACATTGACGATGATCTCTGGCGTCTTGGCATGCTTGATCGCATTTTGCACCGCTTCCTGCACGAGACGGAACACGTTGATTTCTAACTTCTCCGGCAGACGGGCACGTGACCCGCGATAGTTGAGACGCGTCTTGATGGCCGTATACTCCTCCGTTTGGTGGAGATAGCGCTCGAGCGTCGGTAAAAAGCCTAAATCGTCAAGCGACATCGGACGCAAATCGTAAATCAAGCGACGTACGTCGACGAGTGCTCCACGAATCAACTTTTTCAATTCATGTAATTCGGCAAACGCTTTATCTTTCCCTCGTTTATCAAACGTCTTTTCAATCAAGTCGGCACGAATCAAAATGTGGGCAAGCGATTGCGCCGGTCCGTCGTGCATCTCGCGAGCGAGGTGACGTCTTTCACGCTCGGCCGCTTCGAATACACCGATGGCCATCTCCTGCTTTTTCATCATGTCCGAATATTCTTGTTGCAGGTCGTCCCGTAAGAAGTTCAAGACGACGCTGACACGACCGATCAGTTTTTCGGCACGTTCGATCGTGTCCTCTAGAATAAGAAGACGTCGTTCTAAATCGTTGCGACGCTGCTGGGCCGCCATCTCTTCTTTTTGAACGAGAAACCGCTCCAGTTGCATCTGATTCGCCCGTTCATAGGCGTCACGAATTTCTTGCTCACTATGTATATGAAACTTTTTGCTGACTTGAACGAGCTTGGCTTTTGCGGCTTTCACGAGTCGGTCGAGTCGATCGGACTCCTCGATGTAGAACTCGATTTTATCCGTCAATTCTTTCAACTCGTTTTGAATCGCAGAATATTCAGTTGATGAACTTTCGGTTATACGGACAATCTCCTCTTTACTTTCCGTCACCGTATCAATCATATTTGTTATGATATGTTCTAAAGCTGTCCGATCGGTAATATGATTCACGATGCCATCCCCTAATAGTTCGGTAGTTAATCCTCATCTATCCTTATATATCGTCCACTTGAAAACAGGTTTACAGTGAACATGAGAGATTTTCTATAAATTGCATTCGCCAATTGAAGCGTATGTGCCTACTTGAATTCTAAAAAAAATATTCAAAAATAGAAAGGAGAATTTTCAGAAATGTCTATTGAGTCAAATTATACTATAAAACAAAGTGGAACATACGAAGTCGTCATACAAAAGTCAAAATTTATCGCCCACTTCAAACGTGTCGAAACCGAGGAAGAGGCGCAGTCGTTTATCCAAGGCATCAAAAAAGAGCATTGGAACGCGAACCACAACTGTTCTGCCTACATCATTGGGGAACGGAACGAACACCAGAAAGCGAACGATGACGGGGAGCCGAGTGGTACAGCGGGCATGCCGATGCTCGAGGTGTTGCGGAAACGTCACCTCAAAGACACGGTCGTCGTCGTGACACGTTATTTCGGAGGCATCAAATTAGGCGGAGGCGGACTCATCCGGGCATACGGTGGGACCGTCAGCGAAGGACTCGATGCGATCGGGATTGTCGAACGCTTGCAAATGCAGCAATTGACGCTCACCGTTGACTACACATGGATCGGTAAAGTCGAGAACGAATTGCGACAGTCCACCTACTTGCTCGACGACATCTCGTACGCCGACCTCGTCACGTTCTATGTATCAGTGCCTGTCGAAGAAACCGAAGATGCAATCGCTTGGTTGACAGATATGACGAACGGTCAAGGCATGCTACAAACTCACGATATTCGCATCATCGAACGTGATTTCAAACGCTGAAACGCCTATACTAAAAGAAACAACTGAAATGAGGAATCCACATGGAAACACCCCCACGCAAGAAAAAGTCACCTTGGAAAATCATCCTCATCGTGTTGGGTGTCGTATTGCTGATCGGCGGTTCCGCTTTCGGCTATTTTGTCTTCAAAGCGAACGAGACCGCGGAGAACGCGAACAAAGAATTGGATCGTGGCGACAAGTCCGAACGTCGTGACGAAACCATCGACTTGACGAAAGATCACTTCTCCATCTTGTTAGCAGGGGTCGATGGCGGCGCCTCGCTCGAAGAAGGCCGAAGTGATTCGTTGATGGTGGCGACGTTCAACAAGGAATCGCGTCAAGTGACACTCGTCAGCATCCCGCGCGATTCGTATGTCGATATCATCCTCGATGACGGAGAACCATTCAAAGACAAGATCAATCATGCGTATGCTTACGGCGGCATCGATACGACAATCGCAACCGTTGAAAACTTGCTCGATATCCCCATCGACTACTATGCGACCATCAATTTTGATGGCATTGAAGACCTCGTCGATGCGGTCGGCGGCGTCGAGATCGACGTCCTCATCCCTATTTCCGGAAAAGCGACAGGAAACGTCGAGTTAGAGCCAGGCGTTCAAGTGTTGAACGGAAAAGAAGCACTTGCATACGCCCGCATGCGAAAACAAGATCCTGCCGGCGACATTGGTCGGGCCGGCCGACAGCAACAAGTGATCGAGGCCATCATCAACGAGGCGACCACGATCAACTCGTTCACCAAATTGAATCGGATTATGAATGCGGTCGGCGAGAACATTCGAACGAACATGTCCTTGTCAGAAGCCTCACAGCTTCAACCGTATACAAAATCCCTCAAGTCGTTCAATCGCGAAACACTTGAAGGAACCGATTTGACGTTGAACGGTGTCTATTATTATGAGCTTGACCCTGCTGACCTCCGGGACGCGCAAGCCCTTCTCCAAACGGAGCTTGGAATGCCCGTCACGGCGGACGAGCCATCAACCGATGAAACAGATGACTCGATGACCGAGACAACGATTTACTAAAGAAAACGGCCGATATCGCTAGGCGATACCGGCCGTTTGTTTATGTCCTCGGTCGACCAAGTAGTCGCCGAGACGTTCGGATGATGGGTTTA
>NZ_JAPEHX010000085.1:0-8604 GCF_028823655.1 Exiguobacterium sp. B2(2022)
AAAATTGTCCGATTCTGCAAATCAAATGGGAGAACTCAATCAATTGATGTCTGAAATTTCTTCGATCACAATCGGTGTAAAACGGATTGCCGAGCAAACGAATATGCTCAGCTTGAATGCTGCAATCGAAGCGGCACGTGCTGGGGAGCAGGGCAAAGGATTTCAAGTTGTGGCCACGGAAGTAAGGCAGCTAGCCAACCAATCGAAAACGTCAGCTGAACAAGTCGAGGCACTGACAAAACGCTTAAATCGACAAATTCAGGAAACGACAGCGTGTGTGACGACGACGGAGCGAGAGATGAGAGATACGATGGTTCGGATGCACCAAGTGACGGAACTGTTCGTCAAAATCGCAACCGACACGACCGCAACGGATGGAAGGATGAATCATCTGTTCGAGGAGATTCAAGACGTGACGAATGCAATTATTGAATTACAAAAAGCAACGAGTCAGATCGCGACCTCGTCTGAAGAATTATTGGTCTCTACAGAGAGACTTTGAACTGACCTTTGTCAAAGGTCAGTTTTTTACTAACTTGTTATTTGGAAAAATATTTTACAACTTTTGTATATCGGTCTAAACTGAACATAACCTTCATAATTTTTATAATATTTCGAAAACTTAATGAAAATATTCATTGAAGGAGGACTGTTCAATGTTTGCCCGAAAACGAAACATGCCGCTCCATTTAGACACTTCGTCCCAAATGGAGCACTTGTTGATCGCGTTACCGGAGGATTTAGAAAGACAACGTCAGTTGATTCGCCTCGAACGTGAAGATCTCGCGTACTTGCGTGCCTATCAACATGAACTACGTCAGTTGACACCCCGTTTAGTTGATGTGTTTTATGAGGAGCTCGAAAAGATTGATGAGATGAAAGACTTGATTCGGCAACACTCGTCTTCGGACAAATTGAAACTGACCCTCTCGAACCACATCATGGAGATGTTTGAAGGAAAGTTGAATGAAGCGTATATTAACAGACGCCTCGTAATTGCCAAACGTCATTATTTAATCGGCTTAAAAGGAAAGTGGTACATGGCTGCCTTCCAAAAAATATTTGAGACACTCGTCTTATCGATTCAAGATGAGCAGCTCGACGCCGAATCAAAAATGAAGTTGATGATGGCCGTTTTGAAAATCTTTAATTTCGAGCAACAGATCGTGCTCGAGATGTTTGATGATGAGGCTGAAGTCGTTCGTGACCAAATGCAACTTGTGAAAGATGAGATCAGTCAAACGATCCAACAGGCGAGCGAAGATTTGGCGGCACTCTCCCAAGAGGTCATGGCCAGTTTCCAGTCGATGAACGAGAGAGCGGATGATATGAAACATTCAAGTTCATTGACTCAGACGAAGTTAAGGACGGTGCTTCATTCATCGGTGAGCGGGAAAGACGCCATTCTGTCCGAGACAGGCCGCCTCGATGAAATCACTCGAGACCTTTCAGATTCTGCCCAAGAAATCAAAGCGCTCGAAAAGTTGATGAACGAGATCATGACGATTGCGGATTCGGTGAAGCAAATCGCCAATCAGACGAACTTGCTCAGTTTGAATGCGGCCATCGAAGCAGCACGGGCTGGAGAGCAAGGGAAAGGGTTCCAAGTCGTCGCTTCCGAGGTCCGGACGCTTGCGAGTCAGTCTAAGCAAGCAGCGGAAGAAGTTGAGGATTTGGTGAAGCGCCTGACGAATCAAATGGAAGAGACATCGAGTCGAGTGCTTTCAACCGAGCAAGAGATGAAGCAGACGATGGGACGAATCAATCAAGTGACGGATGCCTTCCTCCAGATTTCTGGTGACTCGGAGCATGCCGACGGGCAGATGGGGAGTCTTGCTGGGGACATCGATGAGATTGTGGAATCGATTGCCGAACTTAAGCGGGCGACGACACAAATTGCAACATCCTCGACACAGTTGATGGATACGGCGCAACGATTGTAGATGTTCACACTACAAAAAGACGAACCAGGTCGTATGAAGCGACGTGGTTCGTCAATCAGTGAAGTCGAGCGAAGCGCTCGACTTTTTTTGTTTAGAGAAGTTGGAACGATGACGTTGCTGAACCAGCCGTGTAACCTGTAAGCGTCGCGTCAGACTTCACTTGATACGTACCACGCTGTGACCAAGAGTTCGTAGAGAGTGTGAACGTGATCGCTCCTGACGCATTCGTCTTGCCTGTACCGACGAGCGTCGCGCCGTTCGGTTGTGTGACGGTCACACGGACATCGGCGTTTGCGACCGCTTGGCCATTCGAATTACGAACTGTTGAAGAAATCGAGACGACTTCACCCGCGTAGTAGTATGACTTTGAAGTCGATACTGTCGTCGTGAGTGCAGACGACTTCACCCGCGTAGTAGTATGACTTTGAAGTCGATACTGTCGTCGTGAGTGCTTGTACCGGTTGCGTCGTACCACCAGAAGTAGGGGCTTGAACGAGTCCATTTCCGAACCAAGTGTCACGACCTGCCGTACCGAGGTCAATCGAATCTTGCGATAATTTCGTACGGAGTTGCGTGCTCGATAACGTTGGGAAGGCTTGCTTCATGAGCGCAAGGTTACCTGCAACGTAAGGTGTCGCCATCGATGTCCCGCTCATTTGACCGTAGCCGCCATTTGAGAGGGTTGAATTGATGCTGACACCAGGTGCCGCGACTTCGACTGTGCCACCTGTCGCTGAGAACGAGGCACGGTTGTTGTTGATATCCGTTGCAGCGACGGCGATTGCCGAACTGTAACGCGCTGGGTAGTTAACGAGATCGCCCGACCCATCGGTACGTCCGTTGTTTCCGGCTGCCGCAACGACGAGGATGCCTGCGTTATTCGCACGATCCACGACTTGTTGGAGTGTCGTCGAAGGGCTTGTCGTCCCAAGACTCAAGTTGATGATGTCCATGTCATTTGTGATCGACCAATCAATGCCGGCGATGATGCTTGATAGACTACCACTACCGTTCGCCTCAAGTGCTTTGACGGCATAGATGCTTGCCTCGTGAGCGATTCCGACCGTACCGATGCTGTTGTTACGGGCTCCGATAATCCCGGCGACGTGCGTACCGTGACCGTTATCATCGGCGTAAGAACTCGTGACCGTACTAAAAGAGGCACCACCAGCAATCGTTAAGTCAGGATGAGCGGAAATACCCGTATCGACGACGGATACTTTGACACCTTTCCCAGTGAACCCACTTTGCCAAGCGGAAGGAGCTTGAAGTTTAGGGATTCCCCAATCCTGGCTTTGGTTCTCGATATGTACCGTTTGATCGACTTCCACGTGTGCGACATGCGGGTTATTCTTCAGTCCGTTCAAGGCAGCTTTCGGAACTTCAAGTGCTGCTGCAGGAATATTCGAATACTGTTGTTTAACTTCCATGCCTTCAATCGAGAGCGGGATTTTCTTTGCCGATTCTTTGAAGACGACGAGGACGCGTTCTTTCTCCTTGTTCGGGGCGGCTTCCGCGCCTCCTGGGACGGTTGATAAGACGAGCAATGATGCAAGGACGGTGCTACAGATTTTCTTCAACTTGTTTCCTCCTTTAAGGTAGTAGGCAAGATGACAGGATGTCGGGCTGCCGTGTTCATAGAGTAACAAGTATTTCCAACGGATAGAATATGTCGATGGCATTAAAAATCTGAATATTTAGATATGGATACAGGGGATTCAGATACAAGACTTTTGACTCAAGAGGACGCAACGGTAACGGAAAATCGATGATGCGATGCATGAAAAAAGCGAATCGACCCGTCAGGTCCATTCGCAATTGTTTACTTGATGACTTTATGTTTCCAAAGAATGCCGGACTTCAACAAGCGAGCGACTTTTCCGGTGAGTGATTGTTTCCCCATGAACACCCCGAAGCCTGCTTTCTTCCCGAGGGAGCCGAGCGTCCCTTTCAATTTGATGTCTGGTAACTCTGGATAGGCAAGTCCTTTCCATTTACAGAGGAGCACTTGAACGATTTGTTCTGCCTGAGCTTCGGCGAGCTGTCCGGACGGTGCGTATGGCAAGCTCGCATTGTCTCCGACGACGAATACGTCTGGTAGGCCAGGGACGAAATGGTGCTCCGTTAGTTTGACACGTCCGCCTCCATCAAGCTCCCATCCTTGATTGCGTACGACAGCGACCGGTTGAATACCGGCTGTCCATACGGTCAAGTCGGAAGGGAACAAATCTTCATGGTTCCATAATCCATCGGCATCGACCCGCGTAATATTGGCGTTGTTGATGACTTCGACTCCGTGCTCTTCGAACCAAGATTGCACATACATGGAGACACGATTGGACAAGAATGATAATACGGAAGGTCCACGGTCAAACAAGCGAACCGTCAAATCAGGACGACTCTCGCGTAGTTCGCTTGCGAGTTCGACGCCGGATAATCCGGCTCCAACGACCGAGACGACCGATCCGGGCCGTAACCCGTTGATCGCTTGCTGTGTTTTTCGTGATTCTTCAAGTGTTTGAATACTGTACGTGAACTCTGCTGCCCCCTGGACGTTGTGATACTTGTCTTCACAGCCTAATCCGATGACGAGGTCATCATAAGGTACCTTTTCTCCACTCGCGAGAAGAACCATCTTGTCTTCCGTATCGATATCCGTGACTTGTCCGTATATGTAGTCAATTTCTTCCGGAAAATCGATGCGAATATCGCGGTCCGAGACCGTTCCTGCAGCGAGCGCATAATACTCTGTTTTTAATCCATGATAAGGTAAGCGATCGACGAGCGTGACCGATACGTCCTTCAACTGATGTCCAAGAACTCTTTCGATGACACGCATACCCCCGTAACCGCCCCCTAAGACGACTAATTTGCGCATAATAATCCCCCTTTGTTACTCTTCAACTGTATCATGTTATAATCTGCCGTAGAAGAACCATTTTCCGATAATTCACGTAAAGAAAGACGGTGACATATATGATGAATCCGATCATCGAATTTTGCGCCTCGAATTTAGCGATGGGCTCACAAGTGGCCCGAGCAAAATTAGAGTCAGACCCTGATCTCGATGTAGTCGAATACGGCTGTACAGGCTACTGTGGCGTCTGTTCCCTCGACCTCTTTTGCCTCGTCGACGGGGAAGTCGTGACCGGTGAAACGCCGGATGAGTTGGTGACGAAGGTGTATGAAAAAATTGAAGAGATGGCATGGTGAAAAGTTTGAGGGATGACCTCAAACTTTTTTATTTCACCCGTTGCATTTTAAAAAGAGGGATGTTATATTCTAAGAGGTTCGAATGTAGGTTGTCTGACGTTTAACAACGATAAAAAGAAAGCGTTTCAAACGGTAGGGCACATCTCTTTTCGGGTATGACACATATAATCGCTTTGTTTAATATGAAAGGAGCACAACATCAATGAAAATCATGAGTGTGGTTGGTATTTTGGCACTAATTGCAATCGCTTACATCTTCTCTACCAACCGTAAAGCCATCAAATGGCGCACGGTCTTGGCAGCGTTCGCTGTTCAATTCGCGTTTGCTTTCCTTGTTCTGTACACATCTTGGGGACGCAAAGCACTTGAAGTACTTTCTGAAGGCGTTCAAGCTGTCTTGAATACAGCGAATGCTGGGATTAGTTTTGTTTTCGGTACGGCAGTGGGGGGAGACAACTTTGTCTTCGCTTTCCAAATCTTGACGATTATTATTTTCATGTCATCATTAATCGCGTTACTTTACTACCTTGGCGTCATGCAGTGGGTCATCCGTATCCTCGGTACGGCACTCGCGAAAGCATTAGGAACGTCACGTAAAGAGTCACTTTCGGCAACGGCAAACATCTTCGTAGGTCAAACGGAAGCACCGCTTGTCATTAAGCCTTACCTTCCTACGATGACACAGTCTGAGCTCTTTGCAGTCATGGTCGGTGGTCTCGCATCGGTTGCTGGTTCTGTACTTGCTGGATACGCAGCACTTGGCGTACCACTCGAGTACTTGCTCGCAGCGAGTTTCATGGCAGCGCCGGCAGGTCTCTTGTTTGCTAAGATCATTGTTCCTGAATCAGAAGAAGTCGATGACAACATTGAGATTGCTGAAGATGAAGAGAATAAAGCGGCAAACTTCGTCGATGCAGCGGCACGTGGTGCGTCTGACGGTCTCTTCCTCGCATTGAACGTCGGTGCAATGCTTCTTGCATTCGTGTCATTGATTGCCCTTGTCAACTTGATTTTAGGTGGAATTGGCGGATGGTTCGGATTTGACGGATTGTCACTTCAATTGATTCTCGGTTATGTGTTCGCACCACTCGCGTTTGTCATCGGTGTACCGTGGGCAGATGCTGTACAGTTCGGTAGCTTCCTCGGTCAAAAACTAGTCTTGAACGAATTCGTTGCATTCTCTGAGTTTGCACCAATCATCGGTTCTGGAGAATTGTCAGCGCGTACAGAGGCGATGACTGCATTCGCACTTTGTGGTTTCGCAAACATCTCGTCACTCGCGATCCTTCTCGGTGGTCTTGGTGGTATGGCGCCAAACCGTCGTGGTGACATCGCACGTATGGGTGTCCTCGCGATTCTCGCAGGTACGCTTGCAAACTTGATGTCAGCTACATTGGCTGGACTTCTTCTCTAATTAGTATAAGAAAACGCGATTACTTCGGTGGTCGCGTTTTTTAGTATGTATATAATTTGACGTTTGGCCATTGAGCTGACCAATTTTTTTGAGCCATTCGTTTTAAGTAGATTGAATGCTTTGAGGTGCTTGTTTCAAAATACGTTGCAGGTCTAACTTGTAGTGTGAGAAGGTCTTGAACGCCATAGGGTGCTGAGAGAATGAGCTCATCGTCTAAATTGAGTCGTACCCCGATTGCTGTTACCGTCTCAGGGAAATGGGTTAGTGCATCCGTCGATGAGGTAGACGGTGGGAGATGGTTCACATGATGCATCCTCGTTTGGTTTTTAACGGACCAAGGTACGTTCGGATCGAGTTGATTCAACACCTGTTCTAATTCTTTTTCGATGGATTCTTCTGACTGAGTAGGATCGATATAAATCACATCGACGTCGTCCGTATGTGTCGGTGCATTGTATCCATGAAGATGGTCCCATATTTTTGCGCGAATATAGCCCGCGCAAATCCACCAGTCTGGTAGTTGAAGGTTAGCAACGGTGCGAAGGTGATTCATAAGTTCTGCATCTTGTTGTAAGAAATCAATCAAATCCTGTTCGTGTTTCATTAATCAAACTCCTCCTGATCAATCGGATTGAAAAAAAGCACCTAGGCAACGCCTAAGTGCTCGTATATCGATTATGCTTGAAGTTGTACGCGCTGACGTTCGATCCACGGCTTCAATTTCAAGAAGAGTGGAACGAAGAGTGCGCTGATCAAGATCGCTTTAATTAAGTTGAACGGTAAGATCCCGTAAAGGACGAGGTCCGTCTTCACGACCGGGTCGGCCATGTCTGCCATTCCGAAGAAGAAAGCATAGGCTGGCAAGATGACGAGATAGTTTAAAATGGCGAGGCTGAGTGCCATCGTGATTGTACCGGCGAGTAGTCCAGAAGCGAGTGCTTTGTTCGTCTTCCGTTTGTGGTAGAACCATGCGACCGGGTACATGAATGCGACACCTGCGAAGAAGTTTGCGACTTCTCCGACCGGGACACCGCCACCGTTAAAGACATAGTACAAAACGTTTTTCAATCCGACGACCACGATACCCGCGAGTGGGGAAAAGACGATTCCGGCAATGAGTGCAGGAATGTCACTGAAATCCACTTTGAGGAATGGTGGTAAAAATGGGAGCGGGAAGTTGAATAGCATGAGTACGAACGAGATCGTCCCGAGCATCGCCAAAGTCACCATAGTTGTCAGTCGTTTGTTGCGCGTAGTTTTCATCAGAATCTCTCCTTTAGGTCGCTCCTCGATGAATGGCACCCGTCGCATATAAAAACCCGATTGCAATGAAGACAATCGGGAGAGTTTACGCGCATACGAAATAGATGTTTTCCGAGGTGGAAAAGTCCACGTCAAAGAAAACATCCGGATATCGGTCGGATGCCGCCATCTTCTCCCATCCAGACTGTACTGTCGGCTTTCGAATCTCACGAAATCAGCAAGCAACGCCTTGCTCGCTCACGGGCTGAGAAGAATAAATTCTTCAATACCGCCGGTCGGGAATTTCACCCTGCCCCGAAGATGGAACGATTTAATTTTTTTTGTTACAGTTTAGTTATACAAGATAATGCACAAAACTACAAGTCAATTGACTTGAATTGAAGATAAAATGAGGAGGAGTTCAGATGATTCATTTGACAGAATCAGCAGCACTTCAAGTACAAGAGATGATGAAACAGACCGAACGCCCGGATGCACAATATTTGCGAGTAAAGGTCCAAGGTGGCGGATGCACGGGACTTTCATATGGAATGGGCTTTGATGAGGAAAAGACGGATAAAGATATTCAATTCGACCATCACGGCGTCCGCGTCATCGTTGCTGAAGTCGATCACGGGGTCGTCGATGGGCTTGAGATTGACTATAAACAGTCGATGCTCGGCGGCGGCTTTACGATTAAAAACCCGAATGCCATTGCCACATGTGGCTGTGGTTCAAGTTTCCGAACGGCGACGAACGCTGGTACACCGGGAGAGTGTTAAAGAATAAAGA
>NZ_JAPEHX010000086.1:0-8465 GCF_028823655.1 Exiguobacterium sp. B2(2022)
CACTAGGGCTTCGCCCTGAACGTTTAGAAGTGGGAGGATTCTCGCCTAATTTTGATAAAATGCGTTATAGTGAGAGGACAAAGCCAAACAAAGGACGTGTACACATGCGCATCAATAAATTTATCAGTGAATCAGGCAAGGCGTCCCGCCGCCAAGCCGACCGTCTCGTCGAAGAGGGACGCGTCACCATCAACGGAAAAAAAGCAAAAATCGGCGATCAAGTCAAACCGGGGGATGAAGTCCTCGTCAACGGTTCGGTCGCACGTGTCGCACGAAACAACGTGTATATCGCCGTTCATAAGCCGGTCGGAATCACGAGTACGACAGAGAAGAAAGTAAAAGGAAACTTGGTCGACATGGTCAACCACCCGCTCCGCATCTTCAACATCGGTCGTCTCGATAAAGACTCGGAAGGTCTCATCCTCATGACGAACGATGGCGATATCGTCAACGAAATCCTTCGCGCAGAAGGCGAGCACGAGAAAGAATACATCGTCTCGGTCGATAAGCCAATCACACCGGAGTTCGTCGAACAGATGGAAGCCGGCGTCAAAATCCTCGGACAGAAGACGCTACCGTGTAAAGTACGTCCGCTCTCGAAGTTCGACTTCAACATCACCCTCACGCAAGGACTCAACCGCCAAATCCGTCGGATGTGTGAGGCGCTCGGCTACGAAGTGTTCCGTCTTCAACGTGTGCGTGTCATGAACATCACGCTCGGGAAACTCCCGCCTGGACAATGGCGCGACCTTTCGAAAAAAGAGCGCGAGCAGTTGTTCCGTGAATTGAATTACGAACCGAAAGAATGGTACTAAAACAAGCCTAGACGCGCGTCTAGGCTTGTTTTTTTATTCTGGTCGAAGTGATGCGACATGGTCGGTCTCACGGCGAATGAAACGTTTGAGTTGAGCGCTCAAGTCGTCGAGCTGGCCCATTGTCGTTCTGAACTTGAAGGTGGCATGGAAGTGGTCGAACGGATCGTGTTGCCACTCGTCATGAATGAAGACGTCAACTTGAATCGTGCCTGTCCGATCAATCAATGTGAACGTGAGGCTGATTTTTTGGTCATCCGCATCCAAGTCCAAATCTGAGTCCCACAACTCCCAAATCACGGGATTCTTCCCCCATATGTTATTGAATCCATCGATTGAGTCAATCAGTTCTTGCAACGTCTCGTCCTGTATATATACATCTTGATTGCTCGAACAGACGGATGCATGGAGCTGAAGCCTAACCTGATAGAACAGCTCAGTCTCATCCATCCAAATCCGTTCCATCTCGAATTGAGTTTTCACTCTCCTCACCCGCCTTTTCGTTTTAATTAGACCACTTATTCTGGGCGAAGCGATTCGACCGAATCGGTTTCGCGTCCTAAGAATGCCGACAGTTGTCGCTGCAAATCATCCATCTGTCCCATTGTCGTCTCGAACGAGAACGTCGCCTTCATATCTCCGCCATCACCTTTATTTTGCTCGATTGTGGCGCTGACTTGAACAACCCCTCTTGCATTCGCAAGCGCGAACGTCAAGGAGAGACGGACGAGTGGAAGGTTGAGTATCCACATCTCCGGAGACTTCCCATTCCGTTCATTGAACGCTCGTAACGAAGAGATGAAGGCGTTGATATCGGATGCTGTGACATACTCGTTCACGGTAACCTCGCACCACTTTCCTTTTAGTGTCATCATCACTTCGATCGCGAAATCGTCTTCCCATATTCGAATCATTTTGAACTGTTCTACCATCCTCATCCCCACGCTTTCGTTTCGACTATATCATGTCAATTTGATGAATCATTTAAATTTTTTACTCAAAACGGGAATATGAATGGTACAGATGATTTTCAAACGAAAAGAGGTGATTCGTCATGAATGGTGCAATCTTTCCACACACCTCGGTCGGCAAGTGGTCTATAATCCTGATTGCCTTGTTTCTTGCCATGTATGTGCCATTTCTCCTGCTCAATCAATTTGATACAATCTTCCACTCGACGCTTTGGAGCGACAATACTGCAAACATGCTTCGACTCAGCTATATGACCACATTCTCCGTCCTCGGGCTCGGAGCGTTTGTGACAGGATGGTGGGCTATTCTGAAGCAGAAAGAGTATGCTGTGCTCGTTTTTTTTGCCGCTGTGCTCAGCTCAGGTCTAGTCATGCTACTCGTGATGGAGTTAGTCGGAATCTTAGAGTAATCAAAAACTAGGGCCTCCATAGAGACCCTAGTTTTATTTCGCCGTCACGCCACCGTCTACCGGAAGTTCGATCCCGCTAATATGATTCGCTTCGTCTGACGCGAGGAATAGGACGGCTGCTGCGACCTCATCCGCTTGTCCGAGATTCGGCAAAGCGATTTGATTCAAGAAGTGTTGCTTATAGTCTGGATGTTCCATGTGTGGCGCACTCATCGGCGTTACGATATAGCCTGGATGCACCGAGTTGACGCGAATGTTTTGCTTCCCGTAATCGACGGCCGCTGCTTTCGTGAGAGAACGGACCGCACCTTTTGAGGCCGTGTATGCCCCGGCACCTGCCATACCTGTCAGCGCTGAGATAGAAGAGATGTTGACGATTGATCCTCCACCATTTTCCGTCATGAGCGGAATCGCATACTGCGTCCCTAGCATGACCCCGTCGATGTTGATGCGATAGGTTCGTGCCCAGTCCTCTTCCGTCTGTTCCAAGAACGGTTTCGCGAGTGCGATTCCGGCATTGTTGATGAGAATATCCAATTTGCCACACGTCGCTTCGACTTCTGCAAACACGTCTTCCCAACTTGAACGTGAGGTCACGTCATGCTTCACCGCGATGGCTTCCCCACCTTGTGCACGAATCGACTCGACTACGCTTTGTACCCCTTGTTCATTGATATCGGTGGCGACGACCGTTGCCCCTTCTTTGGCGAATAGACGTGCCGTCGACTCTCCCATACCACTTCCTGCCCCTGTGATGACCGCTACTTTCCCCTGTAAACGCATTGTCCCAGCTCCATTCATCAAATTATGATAGTCTAACTATCATAATAATAATTCGATGTGACATTAATCTCAACGAAATTGCTCGAAGACGATATACTTATGACAGACAATGAGGTGATGGAATTGAGTAAACGACAACAAAACAGAGAAGAACGAATCCAGCTGATTATCCAAGAGGCCGAACGCTTATTTTTAGAGAATGGCTTTGAGAAAGTTCAAATGCAGGACATTGCGGATGCGGCAGGGATTGGGGTAGCGACACTGTTTCGCTATTTTCCGAAGAAAGACCAATTGATCGTCGCAGCGGCCGTCAAAAATCTAGTTTCGCTATTTTCCGAAGAAAGACCAATTGATCGTCGCAGCGGCCGTCAAAAATCTACAGCCGACACTCGAGCGATTTGAACAGTTTGTGAATGAGGAAGGCAACGCCTATGAACGGCTCGAAATCATCTTGAACCACTTTTTCGAGATGCAGTTGGAGCGGACGGACCACGCCCGTTTTCGTGAGGCGTTCGAGAGCTATGCATCGTTCGTCGCCACACCCCTTCCTGGCATCGAGACATACATTGACGTACAACGACGAATCATGCAGATGCTTGAACCGTTGATTGAAGACGGAAAGCGTGATGGCTCGTTCCGACCAGATATCGATGTGAAAGTGACAGTCGTTACAATCATCAATGCATTCGGGACGTTCGGTAACAACATCATGTTGAAGTCGCATATCAGTTATTTAGAGAACGATATCGAACCGGCTGTGCAAATCAACGCATTAAAAGAGATGTTGCTCGCATCCATTCGGGCATAAGAAACCCCCTTCCTCGCGAAGGGGTTTATTCGTGTAGTTCTAACGGTAGTCCATCCGGGTCGAAGAAGAAAGTCATCTTCTCTCCTGTAAAATCATCGCGACGAATCGGTTCTGTCGCAATTCCATGTCCATTCAATTCGGCAACGACGGACTCGATGTCGTGGACTTTAAACGCCAAGTGTCGAAGACCGCGCGCCTCTGGGAAATTTGGACGCTCGGGACTATTCGGTTTGATGAACAGCTCGAGCTCATATGTACCAAGACGTAAGTCGATTTTGTGATCCTGTTTCTCCGGGCGGTGGTGTTCTCGAATCACTTCGAATCCGAGTGCCTCAACATAAAACTGCTTGGCTTTATCGTAATCCGACGCAATGATTGCGACGTGGTGAATCGTATGTAAGTTCATCATCCTACCCCCGTATACAAAAAATGAGCACCTCTCACTAGAGGTGCTCTCGAAAGTCTACCGCGACGGACCACGCTCCACAACGTGCTCCTCAAGGGAATGTCCGCCGTCTTACATAGACCAGCTCATCGCATGTACTCAACTATATGCGAAACCTACGTCCCCGTCAATCTTTTCTTCAAACCCGGTTGACATCTTCCTAATTTTTAGGATAATCAATAGTGTTAGCACTCTTTATACGAGAGTGCCAAAATACAGACAAAAAAGGGAGAACGATCATGACAAAGAAACAGTTTCAAACGGAATCGAAACGAATTTTAGAGTTGATGGTCCACTCAATTTATACACATAAGGACATCTTCTTGCGCGAGCTCATCTCGAACGCAAGTGACGCGATCGATAAGATGTATTATCGCGCCCTCTCCGACGAGAGCATCGAGTTCAACAAAGACGATTACTTCGTCAAAATCGAACTCGATAAAGAGGCACGGACGATTACGATTCGCGACACGGGAATCGGGATGACAGAAGGAGAACTTGAAACGAATCTCGGAATTATTGCAAAGAGC
This sequence comes from Exiguobacterium sp. B2(2022), assembly GCF_028823655.1. Taxonomy (NCBI): domain Bacteria; kingdom Bacillati; phylum Bacillota; class Bacilli; order Caryophanales; genus Exiguobacterium; species Exiguobacterium sp. B2(2022). The sequence goes on from NZ_JAPEHX010000086.1 coordinate 4,760, forward strand.
GGTTCACTCGCCATGAAACAGGCAACGAAGATGGAAGAAGATCATAGCCTCATTGGTCAATTCGGGGTCGGATTCTATTCCGCGTTCATGGTCGCTGACCGTGTGACGGTACGGACTCGCTCGATTGACAGTGATCAAGGATACGTATGGGAGTCAGAAGGCACAGACGGCTATTCAATCGAACCGACAGACAAGGCGGACATCGGTACAGAAATCACGCTCCACTTAAAAGCAGACACTGAAGATGACGCGTATTCGTCATTCCTTGAAGAGTATGAAATTCGTTCGCTCATCAAGAAACATTCGGACTTCATCCGTTATCCAATCAAACTTGATGTGACGAAACATCGTCAAAAAGAGGACTCAGAAGAGTATGAGGACTACAAGGAAGAAGAGACCGTCAACAGCATGGTGCCGATTTGGCGGAAGCGTAAGAGTGAACTCAAAGATGAGGATTATAAGGCGTTCTATCACGAGAAGCGCTACGGTTTTGATGAGCCGCTCAAGCACCTTCACTTGAACGTCGACGGGACGATTCGTTATCAATCAATCCTCTACATCCCGTCAACGGTTCCGTTCGACTATTACACGAAAGAATTTGAGAAAGGGCTTGAGCTCTACTCGAACGGCGTCTTGATCATGGAGAAGTCACCAGACCTCTTGCCGGACTATTTCGGGTTCGTTAAAGGGATGGTCGACTCTGAAGACCTCTCACTCAACATTTCCCGTGAAATGTTGCAGCAAGACCGCCAGCTTCGCGTGATTGCGAAGAACGTGAAGTCCAAAATCAAAGGGATGCTCGAGAAGATGCTCCAAAACGAGCGTGAGGACTACGAGAAGTTCTATGAGTCGTTCGGTCGTCAATTGAAGTTCGGCGTGTATGACCAGTTCGGCGCAGCCAAAGACGAATTGAAAGACTTGATTCTCTTCCATTCTTCTCACGAGAAGAAACTCGTCTCGCTCAAAGAGTACGTCGAGCGGATGAAAGAAGATCAGAAGTATATCTACTATGCGACTGGCGAATCGATTCATCGCATCGACCTCTTACCACAAGCAGAGCGCTTGAAAGAGGAAGGATATGAAATCCTCTACTTCACAGAAGAAATCGACGAGTTCGCAATCAAGATGCTGCAGTCTTATGACGACAAAGAGTTCAAGTCGATTGCGAGCGGCGACCTCGGTCTCGATGACACGGAAGCGAAGTCGCTCAACGAAGACAACCAAGACTTGTTTGTTTTCATGAAAGAAGAGCTCGGGGACCGCGTCAAAGAAGTTCGTGCCTCGACACGCCTTAAGTCACATCCAGTCTGTCTGACGGTCGCGGGTGACGTCTCGATTGAGATGGAGAAGATTTTGAACGCGATGCCAAATGGCGGTGGCATGAAAGCGGAGAAAGTGCTCGAAGTGAATGCTGAGCATGCCATCTTCCAGACACTCCAACGTGTGTATAAGGAAGATGAAGCGAAAGCGAAACAATATACAGACCTCTTGTATCAACAAGCCCTCCTCATTGAAGGATTACCGATTGAAGATCCGGTAGCATATTCGAATGCGGTGTGTGCGTTGATGGCGGAGTAACTCTAAATAGCAAATGCCCTCATCTGAATGAAAATATCATTCGGAATGAGGGCATTTTAATTATTTAAAGTTATTATATGTTCCTAAAAGCTGCATCTGTTTCACTTCATGCAACAAGCTCTTTTCGTCTTCTTGCTCATGAATCTCCGCAATTCGATGGCCCATCCGCTCAATCAACCCAACGACGAGAGCATTCCCCATCGTGAAGTATCGCTTGCGGTCTGTCATAGTCGCGGTCCATCCGTATGGGAAGCCATTCAACCCTTCACATTCTTCCGGACGCAAATAGCGCAATTTTTTCGTATGCGGGTCTTCGATGACATGGCTTGAACGGTTGCACGTCCCTTCGCTTGTCAACATCGTTCTACCTGGAAGGTCTAACGAATCCGGATAGGACATGCCTCCTTCAGCATAGACATAGACGTGACCGCTCGCAGAAGTACGTTCGATTTTTTTCGGCCCTTTCATATAAGCCAATTCCTCTTTTTCCGTACGCCCAGATTTTTTAACTTTTTCCGTATCTAGATAGTAATGTTCTGGGGCAGGACCAAACTGTTCATACACCTCTTGGACAATCTCTCCGAGCGTCTTAGGCGTTTCTCGAACCGGGAGCGTCTCAAGCGTCGTCACTTGATTACCCGTCATCACACCTGCATTTCGATAAGTTGCGGAAAACGTGTCCGAGATTTCAACGATGTCTTCCGGCAACTCGAACGTCGAACCTGGATGCTTCTCGCTTGTCATCTCCATGACCGGGAAAGTCGGTGCAAAGAACCCGTCTTTCAACAACCACTGCTCAGGATTTGCCTTCCCCGCTCGGGTTGAATGCTTCAAATCTGCTCGAGTCGCAAAGATGAAGATACGACGGCGGCGTTGAGCAAAACCGTAATCGGCAGCATTGATGACTCGCCACTCGACCGTATATCCCTGATCGGCAAACGCACGAAGCATGACACTGAAGTCACGCCCTCTTTGTTTCGCAGGTGACTTCATTAGGCGATCGACATTCTCGAGTAAGACGTAAGGCGGCTTTTCCTGTTCGATGATGTTCATGATTTCCCAGAACAAGACACCCTTCTTCCCTTGAATCCCTTGCTCATTCTTCAAGCTACGTGACACGCTGTAGTCTTGGCACGGGAAGCCACCCACAAGCAAATGGTGTGGTCCTGCTTCCATCCACGACAGCGCGATATCCTCATTCACGTGTTGACCACGTCCTTTAAAACGTTCAGCATAGCAATCAAAGGCCGGTTGTACCTTCGTCGCCGGCTCCCACTGATTGCCCCAAACCACATCGAATTTGTCGGATGTAGGCTCGGCATTCACATCTTCAATTCCTTCAAGCGCGATGCGGAAACCTCCTACACCGGCAAATAACTCAACTACTTTAATCAATGGGAACACCCTTTCGTATTTTCTATCTTTAATTTACTTCATTTACACATTTCTCTCAATGAAAACAGTTTATCACCTATATCAAAAAGGATCAAGCCTATCCTATTTTATCTTTTCTACAAAATATAATCATAATCTATAGTAATATGTTAATAATAACCATTATTGGAGGTCTATATATTGTTGAAATTTGATTCAATCGATTCACTTTTAAGTAAAACGAGTGAAATTGTTGGTAAAACTTTTGGTGAAATCGACACAGAAAATTATTTTGAACGACTTTCGAATGACAAGGGAATCCTCGGAAAAATAGTTGAAACAGGATTTTATGGATATCCTAACAACAACAAAGCCGAAGCGGACTTTGACAATTTAGGGGTTGAACTAAAAGTCTCCGGGTTCACAGTGACTAAGAAGGGGCTATGGTCTGCCAAAGAACGGATATCACTCTCTCAAATCAATTTTTCAAAAATCGTTGAGCAAGAGTTTCAATATAGTTCTTTAATTTCAAAAAACCGAAAAATTTTATTTATTTGGTATGAATTTGTCAAAGGAGGCGACCCTAGAGATTTTGTTATTCGTGACTATCAATTGTATGATATGACGGCCATCGAACCAGTAATCGAAAGAGATTACTTGGTGATTCAAGACTTTGTAAAGAAAGGGCTCGCACACGAACTATCTGAGGGAAACAGCGTCGTTTTAGGAGCCGCCACCAAAGGCGCGTCTGGGC
>NZ_JAPEHX010000087.1:0-8092 GCF_028823655.1 Exiguobacterium sp. B2(2022)
CACAGAACAGACAGGCTTACCTTGCGTGTTGGTGGATGAGCGATTAACGACGATGCAAGCGGAACGGATGCTCATTTCAGCAGATGTCAGCCGCAAAAAGAGAAAAGCGGTCATCGACAAAATGGCGGCCGTGATGATTTTACAAAACTACCTGGACCGTTCCGGGAAATAAGGAGGAATCTCTCATGGCAGAAATCCGTCGTGAAGAAGAAATGTACCGTATTCCAGATGAAAATGGAGACGAGCATTTATTTGCAGAAATTTTCCGTATGACAAGCGACCGTTCGAAGAAAACATTCGTTGTACTCGAACCAGTCGGAGCTCCGGAAACAGAAGATGAAGACACAATCGAAGTATACGCATTTGAAATTGAAGAACTTGAAGATGGCGAATTCATCTTGAAGCTCGTCGAAGACGATGAAGACTTCGAAGAGGTCATGGAAGCATTCGATATCGTCAATGACGAAGTCGGTCTAGACTAAATAGGGGACGGGCGGCTAGGGATTTCCCTCGTCGCCTCTCTTTATAAAATGAACAGGGGAGAAATGCATGAATCATCCATCTATGTCAGATGAGAAACGTGCCCGCAACCGGATCGTTCGTCGCATCACGGTTGTCATCCTTGCCATCTTCCTTCTCGTCATCGCCACAGGCTCGGCACTCGCTTACGTCTTCGTGAAGCGCTCCGTCGAACCGATTGATCCGACATCGACGGAAACAGTTGAAGTCGAAGTCCCACTCGGTGCTGGTTCGGGATACATTGGTGAATTACTAGAAGAGAATGGGCTTGTAAGGAGTAGCACGATTTTCCGTTTCTATACACGCTTTAAAAACGAGTCATCGTTCCAAGCGGGGACATATACGTTGTCACCATCTCAATCAATCGATGAGTTGATTGAAACGTTGCAAACAGGTAAAGTCATTGTGGTTCCTGATATCAAGCTCGTCATTCCGGAAGGGTTCACAATCGACCAGGTCATCGCGCGACTTGCGAAAGAGGCCGACATTCCGAAAGAAGAGATTTCCGAACAATTGAGTGACCGTGAATATATCAGTTCGCTCGTGAACGAGCATGAAATGTTGACGGAGGAAGTATTGCAGGAAGGCATTTATCATCCGCTTGAAGGATACCTGTTCCCAGCAACATATGAATTCAACAAAGGGGTAACACTCACTGAAATCATCGATGAGATGCTACTCCCGACCGAAAGCATGTATCAAGAGTACAAAGGTCGTTTGGCCGATTCAGGACGTACCTTCCATGAAACGCTCGCGCTCGCATCGGTTGTCGAGAAAGAAGCTGTGTCGACGGAAGACCGAAAAGAAATTGCCGGTGTCTTTGAAAATCGTCTAAACGACGGCATGAAATTACAGTCTGACCCGACCGTCTGGTACGGAACGGGGGAGACATCGATTTTCACTTCATTCGCAGATTTGGAGAACGATTCCTTATATAACACGTATCGTTATGAAGGGATTCCAATCGGTCCAATCGCGGCTGTCAGTCGCGACGCGTTTGAGGCGGTACTCAACCCGAACGACACAGAGAACATTTACTTCTATGCACGCCCTCCACGTGAAGGGTTCCCGAATGGGGAAGTCTTGTTCGAAGTCAATTATGAGGACCATCAACAAAACGTCAATAAGTACCGTTCCGAATGGGAAGCGTTTGAAGAAGCGAACAGTAATTGATGGGACGACCGCGGGATGCTTCCGGTCGTTTGAATGAAGAGAGTTAAGAGGTGGAACGAGTGGACCATGCATCCTATGAGGGATATGTAGAACAATTGATCAACGACCGCTCTCCGCTACTTACGGAGATGGAGGCATTTGCGCGAGAACATCACGTTCCAATCATGGACCTGACGGGCTCTGAAGTGCTTCTCTCGTTGTTGGCGATGCAGCGACCGACCCGCATCCTTGAGGTGGGGACGGCAATTGGCTACAGTGCAATCCGTATGGCAGAGTTGTTACCAGATGCCGAAATCGTCACGATTGAACGAAATGCTCGTCGATTCGAAGAAGCGACTGGCTTTATCGGACGATCTGATGTTCGCGATCGCATCACATTGATTCACGGTGACGCCGTTGAATTGATTGGTTCGATTGAAGGTGAGTTCGATGCCGTGTTTATTGATGCGGCAAAAGGACAATATCAAAAATTTTTTGATGGGTATGGCGCTTTAGTACCAATTGGTGGTACGATTTACAGCGATAATTTGTTTTTACGAGGGGACGTCTTACTCGAGGACGTGTCAGTACTTGACCGACGTCGACGCCGGCTTGTCCGCCTCGTGAAGCAGTTTACTGAGCAATTGATGGCACGGACCGATTATCATACTGCAATTTTGCCCCTTGGTGATGGCCTAGCAATCAGTCGTAAATTACGATGAGGAGGACTTAACTTTGATGCAACATAAACCCGTCATTATTGGCGTGGCCGGGGGTACCGGATCAGGAAAAACGACCGTGGCCCGAGCGCTCGTCGATGCGTTTAAAGGTCAATCGGTCGTCATGATTGAACAAGACGCGTATTATAAAGATCAATCTGAAATGACGATGGAGGAGCGGTACAAGACGAACTACGACCACCCCTTCGCCTTTGATAACGATTTGCTAATTGAACATATCCAACAATTGCAACAACACCAGGCTGTCGAGAAGCCGGTATATGACTACGCGGCCCATACGCGCTCTGATGAGACGATCTTGATCGAACCGGTCGATGTCGTCATCGTTGAGGGGATTTTAGCACTTGAAGATGCCCGTTTGCGTGAATTGATGGATATTAAGGTGTTCGTGGATACGGATGCTGACGTTCGCATCCTGCGCCGCATGCAGCGGGATATCAATGAACGTGGACGTTCGATCGATTCGGTCGTGGCACAGTACACGAATGTCGTTCGTCCGATGCATTTGCAGTTCTGCGAGCCGACGAAGCGGTATGCGGACATCATCGTTCCTGAAGGCGGAGAAAACTTTGTCGCAATCGATTTACTCGTGACGAAGATCCGTTGGGTGCTCACTGAGCGTAATCGCGCGTGAGGAAATAAATCGTTTTCAATTTACCCTAGCTGTAATATACTAGGAGACAATGAAGGAGTGACAGAAATGGCTGAAAAACAACACTATATGACGTTAGACGGAAAAGCGAAGATCGAGAATGAATTAAACGAACTGAAAACGGTCCGCCGTAAAGAAGTCGTTGAAAATATTAAGATTGCTCGTGATTTCGGTGACTTATCAGAAAACGCGGAATACGACGCGGCGAAAGAAGAACAAGCGATGGTCGAAGGACGAATCGCACAATTAGAAGAAATGCTCCGCAACGCAGTCATCATTCAAGATGATGCAGGCGATAACTCGGTTGTCTCAATCGGGAAAACAGTAACGTTCTTCATCCAAGAAGATAACGAAGACGAGACATACACAATCGTCGGTGGTGCCGAGGCAGACCCGTTCACAGGGAAAATCTCGAACGAATCACCAATCGCGAAAGCACTTCTTGGCCGTACGATCGGAGATGTGGTCACGGTTCAAACACCAGGTGGCGACATGATCGTCGAAATCAAAGAAATCAAATAAGTTGTTGAGCGACCTCCATCTTGGAAGTCGCTCTCTTTCTGAGGAGGAATCGGAATGAAAGTTGGAATCATCGGTGCGATGGAAGAAGAAGTGAATTTGCTTCGGAATGAACTAACTGAACGTAAAGATACAGAAATCGCAAGCTATCATTTTTATGAAGGATATCTTGGAAACATGCAAGTCGTCATCTTGAAGTCAGGCATCGGGAAAGTCAATGCCGCGATCGGGACGACACTCTTAATTGATAAGTTCAAACCGGACGTCGTCATCAATACGGGTTCTGCCGGCGGATTTAAAAAAGGGATGAAAGTCGGTGACGTCGTCGTCTCAACGGAAGTACGTCACCACGATGTTGACGTGACAGCATTCGGCTATGAGTACGGACAAGTACCAGGAATGCCACCAGCATATGAAGCTGATTCAAAGCTCGTCAGCGTCTGTAAAGATGTGATTGAAAACTTACCGGACGTGAACGTGCATCAAGGATTGATCGTAACAGGGGATTCGTTCATCAACGACTCAAAACGTGTAGCGGACATCCTTGGCCATTTCGATGGCGTGGCTGCCGTCGAGATGGAAGCTGCTCCAATCGCGCAAACGTGTTACCAGTTCGGTATTCCGTTCGTCGTCACACGCTCGATTTCAGACAGCGCAGACGAAGAGGCGAACTTATCGTTTGATGAATTTTTAGAGACGGCATCCATCAACTCTGCGAAGATGGTCATGGCTGTCACGAAACGCCTCGAACAAGCTTAATCGATTGATCATGAAGAGGATGCATTGACATCCTCTTTTTATTCCCTTATATTAGTACCAGATACTAAGAATAGGGGTCGACGATATGAATATTGGAATCATCGGCATCGGATCGTTCTTACCGGACAATCGGGTGACAAATATCGATTTAGAAAAACGAATGGATACGAGCGATGAGTGGATTCGTACGCGTACAGGCATCGAGGCGCGACATTTAGCAGAAAGTGACGTATCAGTCTCGGATATGGCGACACGTGCCGCAGAGCGGGCGTTACAGAGCGCTGGAGTCAGCATCGATGAGATCGAGGCGATTGTCTGTGCGACGGCGACTGCGCCAGCCTTCCCCGCAACCGCGTGCGTGGTTCAGGCGAATCTTGGCGCGAAAGCCGCTGTGGCGTTCGACGTCAGTGCAGCATGTAGTGGATTTATCTTCGCCATGGATACAGCGAAAAGCTTGATGGACTCGAAAGGCTTCAAGAAAACGCTCGTCATCGGAGCAGAGAAGATGGGAAGTTTGATTGACTGGGATGACCGGTCGACAGCTGTCCTATTCGGAGACGGAGCTGGAGCTGTCGTACTCGGGGAAGACGAGATTGCTTCAATCGACTCCATCATACTTGGAAGTGACGGGACAGGTGGCAAGCACTTGTATGAAAACGATGAAGGAAAGATCGTCATGAACGGTCGCGAAGTGTTTAAGTTCGCCGTGCGGAAAATGCCGGAAATCGTGCTCGAATCGTTAAACAAGGCCGACAAGTCGTTAAACGACCTCGACGTCCTTGTGCCGCACCAAGCGAATCGTCGAATCATCGATGCGGCGATGGAACGTTTAGATTTAGAAGAAGAGAAAGTCGTCATGACCATTCAAGACCATGCGAATACATCAGCGGCATCGATCCCGCTCGCCTTAGCGGAAGCCGTCAAGTCTGGTAAAATCCAAGACGGACAAACGGTCGTCATCGCAGGTTTCGGAGCTGGACTCACGTGGGGTGCAAGCTGTCTGACGTGGAATCATGCAACAATTACGGAGGGGAATCATCTATGAAACGAGTAGTAGTGACAGGATTAGGAGTCGTATCACCGTTAGGAAACGACGTGTCGACAATGTGGGACCGCCTTTTAAAAGGGGACAACGCAATCGATACGTTGACGAAAATCGACATCAGCCAATATCCGGCGAAAGTCGGAGCGGAAGTAAAAGAGTGGAACATCGAACACTTAGTCGAACCAAAAGAAGCGCGTAAAATGGATTCGTTCATCCAATACTCACTTTTGGCGGCAGACGCTGCCCATAAAGACAGCGGACTCGATGTCAAAGCCATTGCCGATGAAGTCGGAACGTGGATCGGGAGCGGAATCGGCGGTGTCGAAACAATCGACAAGCAGTCAGCCATCCTTCATGACCGTGGACCGCGTCGTGTGAGCCCGTTCTTCATTCCTATGATGATTCCGAACATGGCGAGCGGACAAGTGTCGATTTACCTCGGGGCTAAAGGACCGAGTAACTGTTCGGTGACAGCGTGTGCATCAGGGACGAACTCAATTGGAGAAGCGTTCCGCGTTATTCAACGGGGAGATGCGATTGCCATGTTCGCCGGTGGAGCGGAAGCGCCAATCACACCACTCTCGTTCGCAGGCTTTTGTTCGAACAAAGCACTTTCGACGAATCCGGACCCGAATACAGCGTGCCGTCCATTCGACGAGAACCGCGATGGGTTTGTCATGGGTGAAGGTGCTGGCGTACTCGTATTAGAAGAGTACGAACATGCGAAGGCACGTGGAGCGAAAATGTATGCAGAAGTCGTCGGATACGGGATGAGTTCAGACGCTTATCACATCACTGCTCCGTCACCAGAAGCAGAAGGCGGGTCAAAAGCGATGAGTGAGGCGATTCGCGATGCGGGAATCAAGCCGGAAGACGTTCAATACATCAATGCACACGGCACGAGCACACCGCTCAACGATATGCTTGAGACGAAAGCGATTCGTCGTGTGTTCGGGGAACACGCCGACAAACTCGCGGTCAACTCGTCGAAATCGATGATTGGTCATCTTCTCGGAGGAGCAGGTGGCGTCGAGGCAGTCATCACAGCTCTTTCGATTCATGAAGGGAAGATTCATCCGACGATCAACTGTGAATCACCTGCAGCAGATTGCGACCTTGATTATGTACGTGAAGGAAATCGGGAACTTGACATTCAGTATGCACTCAGTAACTCACTTGGCTTCGGGGGCCACAATGCGACACTCGCATTTGCGAAAGTGACGAACTGACGGTAGAAAAATCATTCAAAAAAGGTTAGGGTATAAGGGTTGGTCTAACAGAAAGGAGTGCAACGAATGAACAAGAAATCATTCATCGTGGCCGCCTTGTTAGGTTCAGTCCTTATCCTTTTTTTATTTATTTGGAACGAACAACGAGAGCAGTCACGTGAACTACTACCACCAGAAGAACAAACCATTACGATTCATGGGGAATCCCTTCCGACTCAACCGGACGTCATGCTCGCGATTGACCCGGCATCCCAAACGGTATTGTCACATCTATATGAAGGACTCTATCGGTTCGGCGCAGATGGAGCGATTGAACCGGGACTCGTCGAGAAGTTAGAACGATCTGAAGATGGAACGGTCTATACGTTCACATTGAAAGAGAGTATGACGACAGAAGGGAATGCAGTTACCGCGCAGACGTTTGTCGGCCATTTCCGTAAACTCGTCGATGACGAGACGAACTCACCTTTTAGTTTTTTACTTGCGGATGTCCAATCTGCGAAAGAAATCGGACTCGGGCAACAAGAACCGGATACGTTAGGTGTTCGAGCAATCGATGAGCGAACGCTCGAGATCACCCTCATCCGACCGATGGAAGGATTCGAAGAAGTTTTCGCTATGCCAGCGTTTTTGCCACAACCATCCGTGACATCATGGGATGAGTTAGAAACGAACGGTCCATTTAAATTTGATCGAATGGATGATACAAGCATCTCGTTACATAAAAACGAAACGTATCGTGAAGTCGACAACGTTACGCTTGAAACAATCACTATCCAAAGTGAATCAAATCTGACTGCGACGTCAGGGATGCATCCGATTCCTTATGACTTCGACACTTCTACCATTGATGAGGAAGTCATGAATATTAAAGACGTTCCGCGAAGTGGGGTGTTTTATTTAAAACCGAATGTTGAAAAAGCACCATTCAATAACGTTGCATTTCGAAAAGCCCTCGCCCTGACACTTGAGCGGACGGCACTCGAAGAATCGCTTGCACGAGCGGAACAAACGACGGAACGACTTCTCGTCATGGATGAGGAGGATTCGGTTGCAGAGTTGGAAGGCGATGCCAACCAATTATTTGAAACTGTGAAAAAACAGTTAAAAACAGAAACCATCGAGATTGAATTGCTTAGCTTTGTCGATGAGGAAGCACGTGAAATTTCGACAAGATTAAAAGAGAATTTGGAACAGTTGGACGGGTTGACCGTCACGGTTGTAGAGCTTCCACTTGGAGATAAAGTTAGGAAAGAAGTCTCAGGAAATTATTCCTTTTCGTTATCTGGATGGCAACCCGACTACCCGATGCTATCTGCCTATTTGACGCAATTTGAGTCTAATGATGTGCTCAATTCAAGTCGATATGCAAATGAGACGTACGATCAACTGATGGATCAGGCCCGTTCCACTGAGAATTTAGACGAACGGAATATCATATTACGAAACGCGGAAGCGAAGCTGTTAGAAGAGGCGG
>NZ_JAPEHX010000088.1:0-8123 GCF_028823655.1 Exiguobacterium sp. B2(2022)
AATAATTATTAAATTTTTTATAGATTCATCTGGATATAATGAATTTACTGTATCTATTTTTTCTATTGTTCTACGAACTATATATTTTAGACTTGAAATATTTTTAATTAACTTTATTTCTATCGCAGTTTTCCCTTCGAAACTATCAAAGCCATCAGGAGCAAATCCATCTAATCCGCTCACAACTTTGTCGTAGTATTTTATATTTTCAGGCTCTTTAGACGATTGTTCAGAATCTATATATCGATTGACTATAAATTCTTTTTGTTGAGAACTTATATGTAAATTTAGTAATTCAATCATAAATTCTTCATATAGATATCCCGAGTAAACATCCGTATCTAATTTATCTAGAAAGTTTTGAATATTCATTCACTTCACTCCATTACATTTTTTAAATTTCATTTTAGCTATTACTTTAAAAGTACTTATATGTAACTAACGTTGTATATATTCTTTATAAGATAGAAATAACCTTTTGTTCTTTTTAGAACAAAAGGTTATTTGTTAAAAATATCTGAGAGGTTGGAATCCTACCGTATGGAAATCGAGCTTCGTCCCGTCCTCAGCGATAAAGAAGACCGCCTCGTTCGTATCGACGTCACGTGTGAACACTTTATAGAACGTCAACGATTTTTCGTCATTCGTCACATAGCGTGCTTCGTGTGTCGAGATGACTTGTGCGAACAGTTGCTGTTCGTCGAGCTCCTCGATCAAATTATCAAACTTCGCAGCCTCTTCTTCTGTCGCCTCGCGACCCCGCTCAATTTCATAGTAAGCATCGCTCGCTTTTGGCTGAACACCGAGATTACGATCAACGACAATCACACGCTCTGGTTCTTGGTCGATGACACTCGTGTAACCATACAATGACTCGATGAGCGTATTCTCTCCGGTCACACGACCGATACCTTCTAATGACTCTTCTCCAGTCAACGACTTCACTCGTGTCTCTTCTGGCACAATTTCCTCTTGATAGGCGATATTGTAAGCGCGGATGATTTCTCGTACTTGTAAAAACGTCGCGACGACGAGTAGTACGATGAGTCCTCCAATGATGATGCGTTTCGTCATGTCTCTATTCCCCCTAGACTGTCATGCTCTCTTCTAAGGATAACCCAGGAACCGCATTCATCGCTAGTGTATCGCGCTTCCCGCGCACATACGCGTGATGTGCCGCGACCCCAATCATGCCGGCATTGTCTCCACAAAGATCGAGTGGTGGGATGACAAGTTGAATCCCTTCAGCAGCAGTAGCTTCTTGAAGCGCGGCTCGGAGTCCACGGTTTGCCGCGACACCACCGGCAACAAGCAATTGCTTCGCTCCTTTTTCTTTTACAGCGCGAATCGCTTTCTCAACGAGCACTTCGACGACACTTGCTTGAAAACTCGCTGCCAAGTTTTCCGGAATGACCGTCTCCCCACGTTGCTCCGCATTGTGTACGGCGTTGATGACCGATGACTTCAAGCCACTAAAGCTGAAATCGAAGCTACCCGGTTCGAGACGAACACGTGGGAAGTTGTACGTATCTTCCCCAACCGCTGCCAAGCGGTCAATCGCAGGACCTCCCGGATATGGGAGACTGAGCGTGCGCGCGACCTTATCGTATGCCTCACCTGCTGCGTCGTCACGTGTCTCCCCAATGACTTCGAAGACACCGTGTTCTGGCATATAGACGAGTTCTGTATGTCCACCCGAGACAACGAGACAGACGAGTGGGAACTCCATCTCTTCGACGAGTTCGTTCGCGTAAATGTGTCCCGCGATATGATGGACGCCGATGAGCGGTTTTTGATGGGCGAACGACAATGCTTTGGCCGCACTAATCCCGACGAGAAGGGCACCGACGAGACCCGGTCCTTGTGTGACAGCGACCGCATCGACGTCTTCCATCGTCACGCCTGCTTCGCTCAACGCATCGTCAATGACATACGTGATGCGCTCCACGTGATGACGAGACGCCACTTCAGGGACGACGCCACCAAATCGTTTATGACTCTCGATTTGAGAAGAGACGACGTTCGACAAGAGCGTCTTCCCGTCTTTGACGAGCGCAACAGATGTCTCGTCACAGCTCGACTCGATCGAGAGAATCAGTGATGTGTTCATTCTGAGTCACTTCCTAACTTCGCCCAATAAATATAGGCGTCTTCATTATTATCCTGATAGTAGCGTCTTCTTCGTCCGGCTTGCATAAACCCAAACTGTTCATACAGTTTTTGCGCCCCAACGTTCGACACGCGGACTTCTAACGTCAATCCGACAAGCCCCTTTGACTTGGCAAACGCGACAAGTTCCGCTAACAGTTGATTACCAATCCCTTGCCCACGAAATTCAGGTAAGACGGCAATGTTCGTGATATGTCCTTCGTCGACGATTGTCCATACTCCGACAAAACCGACGACCCGTTTGTCATGGACCGCGACAAAATAAATAGCCTGTTCATTTCGAAGCATCTCGTTCATGAACGCCTCTTTTGTCCACGGAATGGAGAACGACGCTTCTTCGACTTTCGTCACTTCTTCGACATCAAGCCACGTCATTCGACGAATTTTAACGTCAGCCATTGTTTTGACCCTCTAACCATTTCGCTTCCGCTTCAGCGAGTCGCAAATACTCTGGCTCAAACGCATGGACATCACTCGTCTCATCGCTAAAGACGACCAAATCACTCGCGCGGCCGTAACGATGTGCAGCCGGTGCTTCGACATACTCATATTCACTCAACACGTCACGGAACGGTTCGACATCCCCAACGACGAGGAAACGTCCTTGGATATTCAGTCGTAGCCAGTCGGCGACAGACGCATGTTGATCGTGCGTTAGTGCCTTGTTCTGTTGATAATATCCGATATAGGCGTTACCGCGTCGCGCGTCAATTAATGATACGACAGGCAAGTCCGTATTCGGGGCCGCTGCCATGAGTTGAAGGGCAGACACGCCGATTAGTGGAATGTTCAACGTATAAGCAAGTGTCTTCGCCGTCGTCACTCCAATCCGAATCCCCGTGTACGACCCAGGACCTGTCGTAACAACGATGCGTTCGAGCATATTCGGAGTCCATTTCACAGCTGCCATGAGTTGTTCAATCATCGGCATGAGTGTGACCGCATGGTTTTTTGAGACCATGACCGTCGCCTCGGCTTGAATCTCTCCAGCCTCACTTAACGCGACTGACAAACGTGTCGTCGCGGTATCAATCATCAATTGCTTCATGCGAGCACCTCCTTGGCGATTTGAACGTAACGCTCACCCGTCGGAGCAAGTGTCAATTTTCGTTCCTCGTCACTGACTCGTTCAATCGTAATCGCCAAGCGTTCTTCCGGAAGAGAAGACTCGATCAAGTTCGACCACTCGACAATGGCGACACCGTCACCGTTGATATATTCCTCAAGACCGATGTCATCCCCCGTATCCTCGAGTCGATAGACATCCATATGATAGAGCGTCAAGCGCCCTTTGTATTGTTTCATAATGGTGAATGTCGGACTGTTGACGTTCCGTGTGACACCGAGTCCTTTTGCGAACCCTTGTGTGAACGTCGTCTTGCCGGCACCAAGGTCACCGTTTAACGTGATGACTGTTCCTGCTTCGACGAGCGTGGCCAAACGTTCTGCCACTGCCTGCGTCTCCGCCGCAGAATGCGTAATCAATGTATACATGAATGGTTCTCCTTTTATCGCTTCTCATACGTACTCATTGTACACTTCATTTTATGCAAAAAAAAACACGAAACGCCATCGTTTCGCTATCTCATTTAAAAATTGGTTGCGGGGGCTGGATTTGAACCAACGACCTTCGGGTTATGAGCCCGACGAGCTACCAGACTGCTCCACCCCGCGACGACATATGAAATTAAATAAAAATTGGTTGCGGGGGCCGGATTTGAACCGACGACCTTCGGGTTATGAGCCCGACGAGCTACCAGACTGCTCCACCCCGCGATGGTTTGAATTGTTTCGACATCCTCTATAATAAGCGAGACAGTTATAAAAAGCAACCATTTTCTCAATGTTTTTTCAAAAATGGAATCGGGAACAGATATAACAGCATAGACTATTAGAGAAAAGGGGCGCGACCGCCATGTCCAAATGGGGAAACCGATTCAAGAAATGGTTCTTTTCGGAAATCGAAGCCGACATCACGTTTGACCCGGCAGCACTCATTCCGAAACAGGTAGTGACCGGGACCCTGCATGTATCAAACCCGACGACGACTATCGTCCGGTTACAAGAACTGACACTTAACTTTTTGACGACATTTAAAGACATCACCATGGAAGGAAATGAGTTCAATCGAGAAGCCGACATTCAAGAGATCCCGATTCCACTCACCGTCGTACTAGAGCCTGGTGCGAAGGAAGACGTTCCGTTCTCATTCGAATTAACGATGTATGCCCCTTCGTCTGCTGGCGCACCATACAGCGTGGAAGCAACGTTATGGGACAAGGACATGAAACGTGTCTGGTTTGACGTGATTGAACACATTGAAATCGAACCGATGCCTGAACTGAAAAGATTGCTCGACGCAACGGCTCATGCTGGACTTGAACCGATGTTTGTTCGGAACGTGATTGACCCGCTCGGAGAAGAGCGTCCTTATCCGTTCGTCGAAAAGTATGGGTTCAAACCGGTCGGTGAGTGGGCCGATGAGTTTGAGGTCGTCAAATCATTTTGGCGTCTGCATGAAGATGGAATCGACCTCTACTACTGGCTCGACAACATCGAAACACAGCGAACGCTCGAGTCGATGGCGACTGACGTCGAATTGCGTCATCGCTCCCTCACCTGGGAACAACTCGAACGTGAGCAAGAACAGCTCGGTCTCGGTATTCAAGATACGTTACGTAGTCACCGCTCTTCGTGAGCGGTTTTTTCAATTTGAATCATATCCCCACTCGTATTGACGATGGTTTGGAAGTGATGGCGATACGGATGCATGAACAACTCATATTGAAGACGTCGCTCGTCATGCGAAGCGCGTAAGTAATCCATTTCCATTCCTCGTTCCTGAATATCACGATTCGCTCTGCGTCTAAATTCTGTTTCTCCGTCCGTATAAAGATAAATCGACTGGTCAAAAGAGGAGAGATCTAGAAATGCGACACTCATGCCCTCAATAATCGTAATCATTTTTTTCGGGTCAATCCACGTACGTTCTAAATATGAGACATCGATTGTGTAAAAGCCGATTCCCTCTCGAATCATACGAACATCACGCTCGAGTGAAAGCAGATGATGTGCAGTCGGATGACAAGCCGTCATCTTATAATGATGGGGTTTTCCGTTCTGTTCATAGGTGAGGATCGTTTGTTTCCGTAACTGTGAATCAATGATGTATGGATCTGTATGAAGCAGGTTTATATCACCGAGTCGTTCCCGTAATGTTTCGGCCAACGTCGATTTTCCTGCTGCCCCATGTCCGGAGATCGCAATCAGCGTTCGTTTTCCTGTTTGCACATTTTGCACGATCTCATCGATGAGTCGTTCCATGATTCTCCCCCTTTGGTACACTTAGTATAAAAAGGAAGTGTAACAATCCAATGTCCACTTGTCCATTTTGTCACCCAACACTCGATCCACATCAAACCATTATTGCTGAGAATGACTCTTGTTACTTTCTCATGCATGACCACGAGCAAGACATCCTCGTCGGCTCGGGTGTGATTGTTCCGAAAGCACACCGTGCGACAACGTTCGACTTAACGCCTTTAGAATGGCAACATACATATGAATTACTTCATCAAGCCAAGGAATACCTTAATCAATCATTTCAACCTGACGGATACACACTGGGTTGGAACGTCGGCACGGCATCAAACCAAACCGTGCCTCATGCCCATCTGCACGTCATTCCGCGTTACGAGGCAGGTCCTCACGCAGGGAAAGGACTACGGCATTGGCTAAAACGACCGGAATGAACGAGCACTCCGAATTAGCTGACCTCATGTAGGTGAATCAAACGCTCGCGCCTACTTTGGATCACCTTTAACGATAGAACGCGTCATTCATCTTCCATCCGTTTCCGAAGTCTGATGGCTGATGCAGCGAAAATGATGAAAATCATCAATAATCCAAGACTGACCACTTTAAGTGTGGTCGATATAGGAGGGTTAAAGAAAAAAGGAATCGATAATACGAGTAAGGCACCTGTGATTCCCATTCCTCTAATGAGAAATGCGATTGATTTATTCATCCGTGCATTTCTCCTTTCAAGTAAGAAAACGAATCTGCTACATCATGAACCTCTTCAGTTTATTCTCTTACGACAGACAGCTCATCGCGTTAGGATGAGCTGTCTTCTTTTTTCTTCAGTCTCTTCAAGTTTCTGTTCTAACTGTTCCACTTGTATCGTCATACGAGCAATCAGCTGACTGATCTCCTTATCCAGTCCGTTCACTTGATCTAATGAATCATTGATTCGCCCATGCATCGTCCATTCTGAAAAAATATCATCTAAAAAGTAATCTGCGAACTGAATGAGTGAACCTCGATCGACATGCAATTCTTGAACAATTTCTTGGACATCTGCTAATTCACGGGAAAAACGTTCCAATGCAGATTGTAATTCATGCATCGTTTGCTCGGAAGCATCTAGCGCATCATGTTTCATTGCCGTCGCAAACAAACCTCCCCCGAAGAACGTATCATATGTCGACCAACCTTTGGCGCTGTCTAAGTGCTTTAGCGTCCTCGTAATCGTTGCTCGTGCTGCTTTACCCGCAACAATGGCTTCTCGATATTCGATGAGAAGTTCATTCGTCTTAGCTTGTTGATTGGTGAGATCATGTAGGTCACGGCGAACAACTGGATCTTTTGTGAGGTGAGCTTCTTTTGTTTCGAGGAAAGTCTCCCACTCCGTATCGATGCTTTCATATCTCTCGAGCTGTTCTTGTAAATCTCGATGCTCGAGCGTCAATTCATCAATCATCTTCTCGTGTTCGCGCAATTTCAGTTCGGCACGAGCAGCTTCTTCTACTTCCTTTATGCGTTGCTCATCAAACGTGCCTCGTAACTTCCGCCACGTATTGACGAGCGAAAAATTTTCAAGATCGTAAACATCACGCTGTTCTTTCGTAAATGTATTCAACAATTCTTTCCGTACCGCTTCATGTTCCTTTAATTGTTTTTCAAGTGTCTTTTGTTTGCGAACAAGTCGATCGCGTTCGGCGATACGTTGTTGTAGGTCTAATTGGAGTTGTTCAAGGTTTTCCATTACATTTCTCCTCTCTTTGTACTGATCAAGGTGTCAATTGAAATACCATTTATCTTCATACCTTTGATGTCACATCCTGTTAACGTCACATTCGTCAGGTCACATTGATTAAATGTAGCACCTCTCAGATTCGAATGATGCATTTGAATAGTACGTTCATTCTCTTGCATCGTTACAAAATTGAATTGTGAACCTGACAAATTCAAATCACTGAACTTACTGTCGCGGAAATTAATGTTCCGAAAACGACTTTGACTGAAATTACAGTTACTCGCATCAAATAAAAAAATGTTACTGTTCGTCACTGCCAAATGACTCGCGTTTACCCCGTACGCCTGCCATCCTTCACATGACCGTTCTTCAAAGCAATGTGTACTCGGTTTTGCTTTTGTTCGTTTGACAAAACATACTTCATCATCCGACTCATACACGACTTGGAATCCTAACTGTTTATAAAAGCGAATATTTCTCTTTTGATGAGTTGATGTTTCTAGCTCCCAAATTCGTACATGTGGATACTCAGCTTCCACGTATTGAATCAATGCCTTACCGATTCCTTGCCCTTGAACATCAGGATGTACAAAAACACGATCGATTCGTGCATAGTCTCCCCCTGTCAATGTAAGCACAATGCCACCTACAAGTTTACCGTCTTGCTCCGTCACATAGGTTGTCAACTCTTCGATCAAATAGTGTGTCATTGGTTCATTGTCGTATCCAGGAGGCTCGACATTCAAATCTCTTACTGGTAACTGCAAGGTGTCTGCCTCTTGTCGAAAACTTGCAGTTGAAACTTCTGTAATCCTCGAAATATCCTTTAAAGTGGCTAAACGAATATACAAAACAATCCCCTCTTTCTCATACTTAGTACGAAAAAGAAGGGAGAAAGTTTCAATGAAACAAAAAA
>NZ_JAPEHX010000089.1:0-6668 GCF_028823655.1 Exiguobacterium sp. B2(2022)
GAAGAAACCGTTGAAAGATGCGACATTCGACGTGCTTGACGAAAGCGGTCAGGTTGTAGCCACGGTCACAACGAATGCATCGGGTGAAGCGAGCGTCACAAACCTTGCGCTCGGTGCGTATACCGTTGTTGAAACGAAAGCACCGACCGGATACCTTCTCGATGACACGCCACAATCCGTGCGTTTTGAGGCGGGTCAAGATGACAACATCACGTTGATTGTCGAAAACACGATTGATCCTGACTTTGAGTTTGAAAACCCAGAGATTCCAGGTGGATCTGGTACCGGCAATTCAGGTACAAAGGATCCTGGTACAGATCCGGACGTCACATTTGAAGAGGACGATGTACCGACAGGAGCTGGAAAGCCGTCTATCACAGACCGACTTCCGTTCCTCGGAACAGATGCTTCAAACGGCCTTTGGATTGGATTGCTCTTACTATTAGTTGGAGCTGGATTCATCTGGTCGACGAGAAAACGAAAAACTGTATGATGCAACAGGCTTTGCGCGATGATGAATGCGCAGAGCCTGTTTTTGTCTAGTTGATGTAAATTTTTGATACTATTATGGGTTATAATGACAATTGAAGAGACTACTGTTGTGAGGGTGAATGTATGAGTCTTGTGATGATTGGAACGGCTTTATTGTTGATTTGTTTACCTTTGGGTTGTCTGTTAGGCATGCGTGCCTTTCAGATGTTTCGGATTCACACGCGCTTACGTGCCGGCTTATTCTCAGTCCGTCATGCGTTACGTGCTGCGAAACATCATCCCGGGCGTCAGTTTGACATACTCGACCCCATTTACCGGGGTGTCGTCTTTCAGCTCACCGGAAAGAATTTGATGAAGCGTCATCAACTCGAACAAGCCGTCAACGATGAGCTAAATCGTGTGTTGAAGTACGGATGGTTGTCTTCCTTGTCTCTTGTCGGAAGAGGGGTTCTTGCGATGATCTTTTTCGGGATTGCCGGTGTGAGTGGGAATATCGTCGCGCAAGAAACGAAGTCGTTTGACGTGGCGAACTGGTTTGATCCACAACACGTCGAAAGTGAGACGACCGTGCTCGGGAAGACGTTCAAACTCCCATACGAGATTGATTCAGCCGAAACGCTCGGGACAGCTATCGCCTATCATATGACCCGCTTCGATGAGACGTTCTCAATTCCTTATACCGGGGATACGGGAGACATGCAACAGACGATGGACGCGGCGTGGGAATGGATTGAGCGACATCACATTTACGTGTATCGCCTCTCGCGTGGAGGGGAAACAAAATGGATTGAGCAGAATGGCGTCTTCAACTTACAGATGAAATTGAACTATGACATGACGGCTTCCGAGGCCGCACAAGTACAAGAACGCGTCAACGAAGTGATTCGTGGCATGCCGCGTGATTTGGACGAAGTCGGCAAGGTCAAATACGTGAACGACTATGTCGTCTCGCACACTGCCTATAATCTAGATAGTCTGGCCAGTCCATATACGCCATATTCGATCTTGTTCAACGGGGAAGGGGTGTGTGAAGGCTATGCGCTGACGACGCTCTTATTGTTGGAGGCGGCAGGCATCGAAGCACGTTATATTTCCGGGGAAGTCGCAAGCGGTCTTCATGCGTGGAACCTCGTCCGTGTGAACAACGAATGGTACCATCTCGATACGACGTGGAACGACCCGGTCCCGAACCAGCCTGGGAACGGGCGAACGGACTATTTCCTCGTCTCGGATGCGACGCTTCGCGCGGACCATACATGGGCATTCGGTCGTTATCCGGTGACGGCAGTCCATGATCTTTAAGTAAGCAGGGAGGACGCCTTCATGGGCATCCTCCCTCTATTTATAAATATTTTTCTTGAACTTCTCGTCGCCGTGTCACTTTGGCTGGCGTACCGAACGCGATGACTTGGCTCGGTAGATTCGAAACGACGGTAGCGCCGGCGCCGACGACTGTATCGGACCCGATGTGGATGTTGTGGATGACTGTTGCGCCCATTCCGATGAAAGAGCGTTCGCCGAGACGAACATTGCCACCAAGGTGAGCACCTGGCGCAACAGAAGAGAACGGTGCAAGGTGACAATCATGGTCAACAGAAGACATCGTGTTGACGACGCTGTGTGCCTCGAGTCGCGTGTTCGGATTGACGACACTTCCCGCCATCACAGCGACACCTGGACCAATGGTTACGTTTTTGCCGATGATGGCGCTCGGATGAACGGCAGAGATGAATTCAAAGTCTGGCATTCGTTTGAGCACACAATGTGCTACAGCGCTCCGGTAATCATTATCCCCTATTCCAATGATGCCTTTCCGAATGACTGTAGTCGGGCCGATTATACCGAGTACAGGATAGCCGTAAATAAACTTCCCAACTAATTCAGGATGATCATCATATATTCCAGCTATTCGATAAATTCCCATCAATTCTAAAATATCAATCAATACCTGAGCGTGGCCACCTGCACCAAAAATTACAATCCATTCCATTTGGAAGTCACCTCCTTTTTCGAAACTCTATTGAAATGATTAAATCGGTAAAAATAATATTGCCGATTCTCTTGATTTCAAACAACACTAAAAAAGAAATCGTGAGTATATTTTCTGTACCATTAAAAAATCGTAATACATTGCAAAAAGATGCTATTTTTTTCTGTTTCATTGTTTTTGGCAATGGCTAATTTCAAATCGTAGTGATTTTGTTGAAGGGGGTTAGGACGATGTCTTTGGCGTTCATGTACATTACGAATCAACCAGAAGTTGCACAATTAGCTGAACAAAACGGAGTCGATCTCATCTTTGTGGATTTAGAATTGAATGGGAAAGAGGAACGACAGGGACATCTCGACACAGTCATTTCAAGACACTCGATGCACGATGTCAGTCGCATCCGTTCGGTCTTGAAACATGCCGCGCTGCTCGTCCGCATCAATCCCATTCATGCAGGGTCACGTTTCGAAATAAACGAAGCGATTTTTCGTGGTGCGGACATGTTGATGTTGCCGTACTATAAGACGGTAGCTGAAGTGGCGACATTTATCGAAATAGTCGAGGGTCGCGTCAAGGTTTGTCTTCTTTGTGAGACGAAAGAAGCGGTCGCATGCATGCCGGACGTGTTACGTCTACAAGGAATCGATTCGATTCATATCGGACTGAACGATCTTCATTTGAGTTACGGTCAGGCGTTTCTATTTGAACCGCTCACGAATGGAATCGTCGAAGCGATTGTCATGCAAATCCGTGATGCTGGTATTCCGTATGGCTTCGGTGGGATTCGAAGCGATTGTCATGCAAATCCGTGATGCTGGTATTCCGTATGGCTTCGGTGGGATCGCCCGAATCGGGGAGGGGCGGGTGCCTGCCGAGCGAATCATTCCAGAGCATGTCCGCCTCGGTTCGTCGTGCGTCATTTTGTCTCGGAGTTTCTGTCATATCGGAAATGTGACAAAAGTGTCGTCACAGCAGGCTCAATCGTTCCAAGAAGGGGTATGGAGAATTAGGGCATATGAGCAACAACTCGAAACGATGCCTGTGGAGTGGTTTGAACAAAATCGTCTACGGCTCGTCGACGAGGTTCAAGCCATCACATCAGAAATACAACAACAGAAAGGAATGTTGTCATGAACGTATGGGTGACAGGGATGCGTCTATCCCTCGACCAACAAGCACGACTTGAACAGTTAGGACACAATGTCACCGTTCTTGAAAAAGAGTCAGACATTCAAGAACGAGATGTATCTGAAGTGGAGGTGCTCGTCTGCCACAACGTGTTTGCATATCGGGCGCTTGAAGATTTTCCACAATTGAAGGTCGTTCAAGCAGTGAGTGCCGGCCTTGACCGTTTACCCGTTCAAGCCTTGAAAGAAAAAGGAATTCGCGTCTATAACGCCGGCGATACATATGCCGTGCCGATGGCGGAATGGGTCGTCTGGCAATTGCTCGACTTTATGAAACATGGGGCCGCGTTTCGGGAGAAGCAACAAAACCGACAATGGGAAAAAGAACGACGACTACTTGAACTGACGGGCAAGACGGTCACGCTACTCGGTGTCGGCAACGTCAGTGAGGCAATCGCCAAACGACTGCGTGCATTTGATATGCACCTGATTGGTGTCGGGCACCGTGAAAAAGACGTACCGTTTGTCGATCGCTACGTGTTGTTGGACGAACTCCATGACGTGTTGAAAGAGAGTGATGTCGTCATTTTGGCGTTACCGCTCAAGGACGAGACGTATCACCTGATTGATCGGGATGCGCTTGCGGCGATGAAAGAAGATGCAATCCTCATCAATGTGGCACGCGGGGCGATCATCGACGAGGATGCACTCGTCGAGACGCTTCAAGAAGGAAAATTCTTCGGCGTCGCGCTCGACGTGTTCGAAACGGAGCCGATTCAACCGAGTCATCAGTTGTATGAGTTCGCGTGGGTGAGTCTCACGCCACACAACTCCTACGTATCGGATCAGGTGAACAACCGACTCTTCCAGAACGTGCTCGCGAATCTACAGAATGAACAACCATCTACCATGTGACGACGGACAGACCGAAACTTTCGGTCTGTTTTTTGTTGTGCCGCTTCAAAAGGAGCCCTTATGATAATTCACTAAAAAATTATTCGCTACTCATTTCAATTCGTATTTATCCAAAAAATCGAATGGGAACAACGAGTTATAGCAACTCACCTACATCATGACTCTACACAGAATAAGGAGTGAACGCACATGCAACGTCCTGACACGCTCGTCAGTATCATCGTGCCTGTTTACAACACGAGCGCTTATTTACGTCAATGCTTAAGCAGTCTTGTCAATCAGACGTATCCCCGCCTTGAAATCATCTGTATCAATGATGGCAGTACGGATCAAAGTCTCGACATCATGCTGGAATTTGATGATGACCCGCGTGTCACTCTGGTCGATCAAACGAATCGTGGTTGTTCATTCTCCCGCGATCGAGGTCTCCAGATGGCGACCGGTGAATATTTGATGTTCATCGATAGTGATGATTGGCTAGATCTTGATGCAATCAGACTTCTCGTCAAACATGCCGAAGCGGAACGCGCCGATGCCGTCATGGGCACATACGTCCGTGAGTATGAAGGGCGGTCCTTGCCGAAGCGCATCTTTGAAGCGGATTTTTTATCCTACAACGCGGAAGAGACGAGACATTTCGTCTATCGTCGTCTGTTCGGACTTGTCGGGGAAGAGCTCGCGCATCCAGAGAACGTCGACGCGCTCAATTCGAATTGTATCACCTTATACCATCGTGATTTAATTCGTCATTTATCATTTGAAAGCCCATATGGTTCCTTCGATGACCTTTACTTTCAAATCCAAGCACTCGAACATTGCCAACGCTTTATTTACATCGACTATCCGATTTATCACTACCGCAAGACGAACGAGCAGTCTGAAACGAGCATGTATCAACGTAATCTCGTGAACTCACGACTCGAATTTTTTCACATGCTTATGAGCTACATTAAAGAACATGATCTTGGAGAAGATTACATGCGAGCGCTATATAACCGAATTGCACTCAGCATGATTGGCATCGGGTTAAACGAATTGAGTTCCAACAAACCGCTGTTCGCACAAGCAGAGGTATTGCGACAAGTGCTCCAACAACAAGAATACAAAGAGGCGTACTCCCAGATGGATATGCGTTACTTCGATTTGAAGTGGCGGACGTTCTTCCAATTATGTAAGCACGAACGAACCGTGCCACTCGTCCTGATGCTCCGCAGCGTGAACTACTTGCGGAAACGCGTGTGAGGGGGCATTCACTATGAAACGAGTCCTCATGGTCGCATCGGTCGTATCGATGATTGAAA
Organism: Exiguobacterium sp. B2(2022); assembly: GCF_028823655.1. Classification (NCBI taxonomy): domain Bacteria; kingdom Bacillati; phylum Bacillota; class Bacilli; order Caryophanales; genus Exiguobacterium; species Exiguobacterium sp. B2(2022). Next base: position 5,826 of record NZ_JAPEHX010000089.1, read on the forward strand.
GTTTCAACCGTGATAACATCCGTACCCTTCAAAACATGGGATATGAGGTGCATGTCGCCACGAATTTTGAATGGGGCAGTATGTATAGCGAAGAAAAGATCGAACGCGTCAAACAAAGTTTACGAGAGGAAGGGGTCACCCTCTTTCAAATCGACTTCGAGCGAGATATCAAAAAGATGAACGGGCATGTCCGGGCATTCCAACAATTGAAACGCGTCATGACGACATATTCGTACGCGTTCATTCATTGTCACTCTCCGATTGGCGGCGTGATCGGTCGCCTCGTCGCAAGACAGACAGACACGCCCTGCATGTATACGGCTCACGGGTTCCACTTCTTCAAAGGCAGTCCTTCTCTCAACTGGATGCTCTATTATCCGGTCGAACGGACACTTGCCCGATTGACCGATACTATCGTGACAATCAATCAGGAAGACTTTTCGAGAGCGCAGACATTTAAAACGACGCACACGTTCCGCATTCCAGGGATCGGGGTCGACACGAAACGAATCGAACAGGTTCGCATCAATCGTCCGTTGAAGCGTCAGTCGCTCGGGGTGGACACCGATACCGATTTCGTCTTACTGTCCGTCGGAGAATTGAACGAGAACAAAAATCACGAGACCATCATTCGAGCAATTGCCGAACTCGGTGATCCGAGCATCCGTTACTGGATTGCTGGGACGGGGGACGCGAGACCTCAATTAGAACGAGTCATTCGAGAGACGAACCTCACGAATCAAGTGCAGCTCCTCGGTTTCCGGGATGATGTGTTTGAAGTGATGAAAGCGGCAGACTGTTTCGTCTTCCCGTCTAAACGAGAAGGGCTCGGGATGGCGGCGC